>JBHIBU010000001.1:0-20484 GCA_046759245.1 Dehalococcoidia bacterium
CTTCCTCCGAGCCGTAGTTGGTGGCCATGGGGGGCATCACCAGCCTGTTCCTGAGGTTCATGCTCCCTATCCACGCCGGCTCGAAGAGCCTCTGAAACTGCTCCTGCTTCATTTTCGTCTCACCTCCCGGTCTGCTCGTGGCCAAGATAGGCCACGGCTTGTAGCAGCTCCTCTAAGCATGGGGCAAAAGGGATAGTTCTCCTTGCCATTTTGCTCCCCCATCCTGCCGCATCGACAGAATTATGCGCCTTAGCGCCATTGGTGTCAAGGTCTTTTGCCCCAGACCCTCCCAAGGAGCATATCGCCCGCGAGACCGGGAATACTTACAGACATTGTAGGGTTCGCGGTGTTAATCCCTCAAACAAGGCGTATCATCGGAAGCTGGCTTCGCGGCTTGATACAGCGCAGGATTTAGAGGGGAGAAATTCACTATTGGCCAGTGCAGTGGCTTCTGGCAGCATGAGATGGTATAATACCTTAAAGCCTGCAGTTAGCCCAGCCAGCGGATTTGGAGGGTGAGTGTCTATGGATATTCTTGAAATAATCAGGACTAGAAGGAGCATTAGAAAATACGAGCCAGAACCCATCTCCGAAGAGGAAATAAACAAGATCCTGGAAGCAGGCAGGTGGGCACCGTCTGCGGGTAACAGTCAGCCTTGGAGGTTCATAGTTTTACGGAGCGAGGAGATGAAGAAAAAGCTGGCTGACACACTCACTTGGGGCAGATTTCTATCGCAGGCGCCCTTGGGGATTGCGGTAACCGTAAATCCAAGAGCATCAAGCCACCCTGTTGAGGATGGGGCAGCAGCAACGCAGAATATGCTTCTTGAGGCTCATTCGCTGGGTCTCGGAGCGTGCTGGATTGGGACTTACGGTAGCGGAAATGAAGAAAGCGCAAAGAAGGTGCTTAATGTTCCCCAAGATGACAGGCTCCTTTCCGTTATCGCCATAGGTCACCCAGCGGAATCTCGCCAAGGTACGAGGAGAAAACTAGACGAGGTAACCTTCACCGATAGGTATGGGAGCCGATAATGGAAATTTCCGTTAAGTCCCAGATTGCCACAAGAGATCTCGCACATTGAAGTGTCAGGCGAACTAAATTGACCTCGCGATGGAAAGGAGAAAGTAGATTCATGAAAGGTAGGAGTCTATGCCGAATAGGCGGCATCACCTTGGTTCTGGCAGTACTTCCGTTGGCGTCATGTGGTGGTGAGGCGCCTAAGGCTAAAGTCTACTCGGCACCACCACCGATGACAATTGATACAAGTAAGCAATACACCGCTATTATTGAGACGGAAAAGGGGACTCTCGTACTGGAGCTATTCGCAAAAGATGTTCCCGTAACTGTGAACAATTTCGTATTCCTCGCCCGCGAGGGATTCTATGACGGTACCACATTCCACCGAGTCATACCTGATTTTATGGCTCAGGGAGGAGACCCTAGCGGAACCGGAGCCGGTACACCGGGTTACTCGTTTGCTGACGAATTCACCGAGCATACCCATGTTGCCGGAGCTCTATCAATGGCTAATCGCGGTCCCAATACCAATGGCTCCCAGTTTTTCATTACCTATACCCCACAGCACCACCTTGATGGTAGGCACTCGGTATTCGGTCAGCTAGTAGAAGGAATGGATGTCCTCGAAAACATCCAGCAGGGTGATACGGTAATACGGATAACTATAAGGGAAGAATAACTGAGCCTGGGGTCACTCCGTAGGCCTACTCTCCACGGAGGACGTATGGGAGGGGCATTAGCATTTGGAGAAAAGAGACAACCCAATTTCAAGGGAAGCTAAGAGATGAACCCAGAGTTCATTGTAAGGAGGGCATTATCATGGCCGGACCTTTAGAAGGGATCAAGATACTTGATCTGACCTGGGGACTCTCGGGACCGTTCGGCATCATGACGTTGTGTGACCTGGGGGCCGAGACGATCAAAGTCGAGAGAATCGATGGCGGTGATATGGCTAGGCAGAATGCCCCTATCATTGACGGGGTTAGTCTCTATTTTTTCAGCATCAACAGAGGGAAGAAAAGCGTTGCCCTAGACTTGAGGACCAAAGAGGGCAAGGCCCTGTTCTTGGATCTGGTCAAACAAGTGGATGTTGTGGCCGAGAATTTTGTGCCTGGGACTATGGACAGATTGGGGCTTGGATACGAAGTACTGAGAAAGCACAACCCCAGACTTATCTATGCCGCGTGCTCTGGTTTCGGGCAGACCGGGCCCTATCGCCAAAGACCAGCACTGGACGTCATCGTTCAGGGCATGGGTGGCATTATGAGCATCACCGGTGAGGAAGGCGGACCGCCCGTGAGACCGGGCGCTTCGTTGGGAGACATTACCGCCGGCCTTTTCCTCAGCATTGGCATCCTCAGTGCGTTGATTGAGCGAGAAAGGAGTGGCCTAGGCCAGATGATCGACGTGAGCATGTTGGACTGTCAAGTGGCAATATTAGAGAATGCGTTCGTTCGCTATCTAAACACAGATGAGGTTCCCAAACGAATAGGCACCAGACACCCAGTTATCACTCCCTTCCAGGCTTTCCAAACGAAGGATGGCTACATTGCTATAGCTGTCGGTGGTGGAATTGAACAGTGGGCACTTTTTACCGAAAAGATCGGCCGGCCCGAACTCCTGAGTGACGAAAGATTCGAAGACAGGACATCCCGTACTGAATACCACAAGGTGCTGGAGCCAATCTTGGCTGAAGCACTGAAGGAGAAGACTACCAAGGAATGGCTTGCAGAATTCCAGTCAATTGGGGTACCGTGTGGCCCTCTTAATTCTATCCCGGAGGCAGCGATCGATCCGCAGATCCTACATCGAGAGATGTTCGTTGAGTTGCCTCACCGCAGGATAGGAAGCGTGAAAGTTAGTAACACGCCGATCAAGCTTTCGCGGACAACGTCGAAGTTGGAGAGGGGTGCTCCTGACCTCGGTGAACACACACGCGAGGTTTTGTCCGGTTTGCTAAGGCTAGACGAAGCCGAGATAGGGTCGCTGGAGGCGGTAGGAGCTGCGGCCTCTTCAGCGATGCCGTGAGTTGTGGGCGAGCAGGGGTGTTCCTTCAAGAAGGAGTGCGTCTCCAGGGGCTGACCTTACTTACTCAGGCTGTAGAACAATCAACGTGGGGTGGAGGAGGCAATGAAGGAAGAGTTCAAAAAGGAGGCTAGGGTGACTGAGCAAGAGAAGTACGTTGTGGAGCTTTTTCCCCAGATACAGGAAATTGCGGATTCTGAGGTGCGGCAGAAGGTGATTAACTGCTGGCTTATCGCACTCCAGGATAGTCAGTGGAACAGCATCGAGGCTCTGCCCTGGGTCCCGGGACTTGCTGAGCTCATTACCAATGTCCAACACTGTGTAGGGGCTGCGCGCATAGGCATGGCCATAGCCAGGACGATCAACTCGTCCCAGGATGTGGCCCCGGGTGCTAGCGTCGACCTTGATACTGTAATTGCTGGTTGCCTTTTGCACGATGTAGGAAAGCTGCTTGAGTACGCTGGTCCCGAGAACCACACTGGGGAAAAGACGCCGCTAGGAAAGCGTATGCTGCACCACATTCTAGGAGCGCACCTAGCAATAAAAGCTGGACTTGATGCTGAAATTGTACATTGCATAGAAGCTCACCGTGAGCCAGAGTCTTACGAAAGAAGCTATGAGGCGCAATTAGTGCGCTGGGCTGATCATCTCCACGCTTATGCGATGGTCAAAGCCCACCCCGAGATATCGTTTCGGTAGCACGAGACCGGCGCAGCCGACTCTCCCTGAAGGCCGGCCATCGGCGTTGGTCTCCCATAGCTCGCTCAGATGAGGAGCCGTTTTACTCTTGCCAGTACTGCGGCAATACAGTGGAGGGCGAAGCTCCTCTCTACTAGTTTCTTTCGTTCCTCAATGTGGGCTTTTTCTGAGCTTGCATCAGCTTGTCCATCGTTGTCTCAGGGTCAGTGATAACCTTATAAGTTCTCGCCGATGGGGTCAAGGTAGCGGTGGAGGAGTTTGCCATCCATGGCCAGTATACGATTTTGTACGGCTTATGTGAAGAATGTGTTGCCCTGCAGCATTTCAACAGGCAGAGCTTTCAGGGCAACTTTGGGAAAGGATACTCTCTACCGGAATTTTATGGCGCCCCGGGGACACTCAGTGCGGCAGTAACGGCAGTTCATACACTTGGTCTTGTCCAGATTTATTAGTTGACTGTCCTGAACCACCAGCACTTTCACCGTGCAATATTTAATGCAGGGAATTTCAGGAAGTTCCACACATAAATCACATTTCTTGGTATCAAGAATCCACTCCGCCACTGTTCACCCTTTCTCTTGCCTTACTTTCTCTCCCCAAACTTCAACAAGCTCTACCATAACACCGCTGGTGCTCTCGGGATTCAGAAAGGCGATCATGCCCTCAGCGCCAGGTCGAGATTTTTCATCCAGCAGCTTGATACCCTGGCTTTTCAACTTCTCTAGCACAGCGTCGATGTCGCTCACGCGGAGGGCAATGTGATGTATGCCCTCGCCTCGCTGAGAGAGGAAATCAACAAACGTCCCGCTGGAGGAGAGGGGCTCGATGAACTCGAGGAGGACATCCCCCACAGGGACAAAGCCAATCTTCACTTTAAAGTCAGGGAGTTCCACGGTCTTGTGCACCTCGAGACCCATAGCCCGCGAGTAGATCTCTAGGGCCTGTTTCAGACTCTTCACTGCAATACCCAGATGGTGAACACCTTCTATCATCAGGCTTCCCCCGTAAAGTAAGTCCCGCATTCCTAAGGCAGGGCGCGATAGCGCCCTGCCTTTTCAGAACCGTAACCGGTGGCATTCCAGAGCCACCGTCTAACCGCCGTCAGGGACTAATTAATCTGCCGGGCTAGGGCGGCGCCCTCGTGGACGGCCTCGTGGATTCTACGGGCCTCCTTGCAGTCCCCTATCTCATAGACCCCGGGCCTGCCCCTCAGGGCGTCCGCCAGCTCGCGGGCAGGGGTCCTCCCCACAGCGTAGACCACGGTATCGGCGGGCAGAACCTGATCCCCGCCCTCCTTATCGGTGATCCTCACCCCGTCGGCGGTGATCTCCTTAAGCTTGGCCTCGGTTATTATCTTGACGTTGCCCTCGGCCAGGTACTCAGAGACACACTTGGTCCTCAGCACATACATGTAGTTGGCGTCGGCGTAGGTGGCGGTCTCCGAGACCAGGGTCACCTCTTTGCCCTCGCGGGCCAGGGATGCGGCGGCCTCGGACCCCTCCTGCCCGCCCAGCACCACCACCCTCTGGCCGACATCCTTCCTCTCGAAGTAGTAGTCCTCCAGGGAGAGGACATGGGGCAGGTTGGCGCCGGGGATAGCGGGCACGGTGAGGCGCGACCCCGTGGCAATGACCACGGCATCGGGCTTGGCCGCTTCAATATCGGCAGGGGTAACCTCTTTATTGAGCCTGACCTCCACGCCCAGCTTCTCCAACTGCGGGGGGAGCCAGTCGATAATGTTGGATAGGTCAGCGGTATTCAGGCGGGGGGTACCAGCCGCCAGGTGGACCATGCCCCCCAGCTTATCATCCTTCTCGTAGAGGGTCACCTTGTGTCCCCTCTCGGCGCAGACCCGGGCGCACTCCATGCCCGCCGGGCCGCCGCCCACCACCATCACCCTCTTGGGGGTCCGAACCGGGGGAGGCCCGTAATACTCCTCATACTCTTTACCGTAGTTGTAGTTTACGGAGCACTGGATGGGGACCTGCTCGAAGAGCTTCCAGGCACAGCTCCAGTCGCAGGCGATGCACTTGCGGATGTCCTCGTAGCGCCCCTCCTGCATCTTCTTGGGAAAGTCGGGATCGGCCAGCGGGGCCCTGCCCACGCTCACTATATCGGCCCGTCCCTCCTCGATAATCCTCTCCACCAGTATGGGGTCGTTGATCCGGCCGCGCACAGCCAGGGGGACTGTGGTGGACTCCCTCACCTGGAGGAGCTGGTCCACCCGGCCGCCACGAGCCCAGTAGATGGGCTCCAGGTTATACTCCAGGCTGTCAAAGTTGCTGTTGGTGAGCTCGAAGCCATCGACCCCGGCCTCCACCAGGGCGGCGACCTGCCTTCTGCTCAATTCAGGGGTGATGCCCCCGGGCACCATCTCATCCACATTGATGCGCATCATAATAGGCCAGTCCGGGCCCACGTATTCCCGACACTTCTTCACGAGCTCGGTGATGAAGGTGAGGTGGTCGGCGAAGCGGTCTTCGCGGCCCACGTTGCTATAGGGGGACATGAACTCCGTCAGCAGGAAGCCGTGGGCGGCGTGGAGCAGCACGGTGTCGAAGCCGGCCATCTTGATCCGGGCGGCACACTCGGCGTACTGCTCGATGATCTCCTCGGTCTCCTTGGTGGTCAGGGCCCGGGGGGGAGCCGAAAAAATACAAGGGTTGACTGTGCTCGGGGCCAGCGGCTGCACCCCCTTGATGGCAACCACATTGGCCTGCTTGCCACAATGGACGGGCTGGAGGGCGCACTTGGCCCCCGCCTCGTGGATGGCGTCGGCCACCTCCCTGAGGCCGGTTATTTGCAGGTCGCTATATACCCCCAGCATCGCGAAGAAGCCATTGCCGTCCTGGCGCATATAGCTGGCTTCCACATGGACCAGGCCGTAGCCCCCCTCCGCCCTCCTCTTATAGGTATATATCAGCTTAGGGGTGACGAAGCCGTCGCGGTCGGCGTAATTCTGAACCATGGGAAGGCTCCAGATCCGGTTCTTGACCTCCATGGTGCCTACTTTTATCGGTTCAAATACCTTAGGCATAATACCACACCCTCCTTTTTACGGGACCTCAGTCCCAGGATTGATCAAAGTCTCCACCTCAAGCAGTTGTTGCTGAATTCCGCTGGAGTAGGCTGCGCCAAACACCCCCTTCCCGGGACTCACCCTGACTGCCCTCACCCATCAATGGACCGCCCCTGTGCCAGAGAGTCCCATGACGTGTAGTAATCATGGCATTCATCCACTGAGCCCGTTCGCTCAGCGGCGAAGCCTTTATTTGGGATTTCCCATTTCGAGTCTTTGTCAAGACATACCCGCCCCTCACGGCGAGTGATATGGATGATAGCACCCTGCCCCATAGTTGTCAAGCCCCTTAACGACTCTGTAAGCCGCCTTTTGAGGCGTCCGTGCCCTGCACTGCAACACCCAAAACCATTCCCTTGGCGCCCTTCTCAGGCCCCTAACCTGCGAAAGGACGGTCCCTTCCTGCCGGAGCTCATGGGACCAAAGTCCAAAGCCAGAAGGTAGCTGTAGCGCACCACCCCCACGACCGCGTCGAGGGCTTGTAAATCAGCATTTGCTAGCCATCGACTAAACAATAGTGCATTTTGGTAATCTCTATGATCTCAAAAGTAAGACGAAAGCAAGAATCTTTTTGGGTAGACCAGAAACAGCCCTCAGGTGGTCAGGGACCAAGCCTTTGGGGAGGGCCAGCAGTTCTCAGGGGCGGCCTCACAAATAAAGACAGGATTATGGCCAAGGCACAGAACATGCCGCCGAAAAGGAAAGCCCGATCGTAGCTGCCCGTGAAGTCATATAGGTATCCAGCTAGGGTCGGTCCAATGAGACCGGATATGGTTCCACAGGTGAAAAAGATGCCCATTATTTTGCCCATATGGGTTAAGCCGAAAAACTCCCCGATCAAGGGGCCGAATACAGCTACCAGACCCCCGTATGAGAAGCCCAGGAAAACTATAAGCAGGTAGGCCGTAGCTGCATTGTTCACCGCCCCAAGGCCAAGTATTGTGACGCTTATCAAGGCAGAGCAAATGATCCACGCAGATTTTCTGCCTATTCTATCGGAAAGGGGGCCCATCACTAGATTGCCGAAGATGCGACCAATTCCGATCATCCCCAGGGCGCCGGCGGCGATAGCAGATGAAATTCCAATGTCGGTGGCAAAGGCAGCGAGATGCACCGCTACCATTCTTTCCCCTCCTATGATGAGAGCGAAGGCGATGTAAAGCATCCAGAAGGGCCTGGTGGTAACGGTCTCCTTCACCGTCAGATCCTTCGCCGGGCTTGGTAGCCGGGATAGTGAAGGGGCGAGCGGTTCTTGGTGTTCGCTGCCCGTTGCTCCATAAGGGGTGAGCCCCACCTCCTCTGGATCGCGCCTGAGCACCATGGCCGCTATGAAGTTAATAGTGAAAAAAGCAATGCCGATTGCCAGGAAAGCAACCCGCCAGTCATAGGCGTTGATGAGCCAGTTTGCCACAAGCGGCATGGCAAAGATGCTGACGCCCTGACCGGAGGCAGCGATACCGGAGGCCATCCCTCTCCTTGTGGCAAACCACCTTACTGTGGTGGATAGGGGGACCACGAAGACGGCGCCAAATCCCACGGCTGCGATAACGCCATACAAAAGATACAGTTGCCAGAGAGAGGTAACCTGGCCGGAGAGAGCGATGCCGATACCTATTAGAAAACTGGCCAGCACCAGGGGCAATCTTGGTCCCCATCTATCAGCCATCCAGCCCATAAGGATTGCGGATAGGGTATATACCGCCATATAGATGGAGAAGGCTGTCGAGGTCTCTCCTCTCGACCAGTGGAACTCGGCCGCCATGGGCTTCAGGAATATGCCAAAGGAGTAGAAGGCGCCATAGGTCCCCAGGGCCAAAAAAGAGGCGGCAACGATTAGCCAGCCATAGAAGAAAGGTAGAGGATTCGGTTTTTTGGGGCGAGGTTGCCCTTTCACCCGGGTTTCTCCCTTCCCCTGCAAAGCCTTGCTGGGGGAATAACCAGTCAGGCCAGTTTACCATATATTGGGCATGCCTTAAAGCGAGGTAATGAATCTGTGACGCCGAGGGAATGACTATCCCATTGATGTCGTAGTCGCCTCGATGTATAATGGCTAGGGCAGAATTTATCCCCTGAGGTGGCTATGGCGATGCCTTCTGAGGTGAAAAGAGACCTAGCTTTTGCCGATGAGGCCCGAATTTGTATTCAGTGCGCCTCTTGCACCTCGTGTTGCCCATCAGGGTTGAGTGTAACCCCCAATATCAGGAAAATGATCAGGATGGTGCAACTGGGCATGATAGAAGAGATTCTGCAAAGCGATAGCCTGTGGGCCTGCGCCCTCTGCCTGGAATGCTGTGGCTATTGCCCTCTCGGCGTGAAGACGTGTGTCATAGTCACCTCGCTCAGAGAGATGGCCGTAACGCAGGGCCTTTTGCCCAAGCCGGCGGTTTACTTCACCAACAATACCTTGAGACGGGGAAGGCCGCTTCCCCTTACCCCCGAGGAGATGACTTCTTGGGCCCAGGGACTCAATCTTCCCCGGGCAGGAGAAAGGATTTTCTACGCCGGCGTTTACCCCATGACGGACTATGCCGAGTCTTTGCTCAGGACCACATCAAAGTTCTCAAAATCGACATTTCGCCTTCTGAGCAGGTTCCTAATCGCCCTGCAAAGGTTCGGGCTGGATAAGGCACTGGTAAGAAGGGGACAGAGGGTGAAGCCTGGGCAGGAATTCCGTAAGTCACTGATTAGCTCGGTGAAGGTGCTCTCCCGGCTTGGGGTGGATGTAGCCTATCTCTACGAGGAGGAGCCCTGGTGTGGCCTCGAGCTTCACACCTATGGGTTGAGGGATGATTTTGCCAGGCACGCCGAAAAGGTTTCCAGGAAGTTCCAGGAGCTCGGGGTCAAAGAGATAATCACCCCTGACACCCTGTCTGCCTTTGCCTTCAAGAATCTCTATCCGCAGGTCATCGATTCCTTTGGTATCGAAGTAAAGCACTTCACCGAGGTGGTGGCAGAGAAATTGAAGGATAAAAAGGTAAGCCTGAAGATAGATAACACCTTCATCGTGTATAACGACCCTTGCTACCTGGCTCGCCATATGGGGGTGATGGCAGAGCCCAGGGAAATCATAGGGAAGATCAAGGGAGCAAGGCTGAGGGAGGCCGAGAGTAGCGGATTGGCCACCAGATGCGACGGCGGAGGAGGCATGGAGGTTATTTTCCCCAAACTGGCTATAGAAATGGCCAAGGCGAGGGCTGAGGAGCTAATGGATACCAGACCCGAAATGATAGTGACTGCCTGTCCAGTATGCGTCATGATGCTGAAATTGGGTCTTGAAGAGATCGATGGCCACACCGAGGTTGTAAATATAGAGGACCTGATACTTCGGGCCCTGGGGGACAAGGCCTAGCACGCTTTTGTAACCCTGGCCCGCTATATCTGGTATCAGGCTGAGTCGAAAGGGAGCCCCATGCTGCGCCACACCGCGAAGCAACAGCCCGATAGCAAATCGGCTTGGTTCTTTAGGGCGATAACAAAGAGGTAGAGCTCTAGCTTGGTCTTGAGATACTCGTTCCACAATCGTACTGTGCCCCCCTCCTTCCCCGGTGGCCCTAGACCCCTGGGCTCATAGGCCGAAGGATGGAGTTGCAGCTCCCTTATTACCTGACGCACCGGGGAGCCACAGTTGGGGTACAGGCCACCCCTGATGCTCCCGATGTGGATCCAACCACATTGCTCGCACCATTCCGTTCTGGTGGGACGAAACTGCTCGCCCAACTTGGTCCAATATTCATCGAGGTCGAAATCGATCTCGCACCTCAGCCACCTCTCTCCCACCTCCCTCTGACATACATAGAGGGGCCTGGGCAATAGCGACACCTGGCGCAGTTGCCCCCCATCCTGTCCCACTCGGCCTGGGAGTCATCCTCTAACTGCAATATCCTTAACTTATCTCCGGTGACATAGCCCAGGGTGAACACGCAGTCTTGGCTAGCCTCTATGTTGATCACGGTGCCCTTCAGGCCTACATGCAGCGTTGACTCGTATTCCTTCATTTGTTCGCCTACCATCAGGGGGTCACGATATTGCCCCGATTCTAGACCGGGGGGCCAACAGGTACTCTAGTTACCCCGAGTTGGCTCGCCATATCGTTAATAACATCGGCAAATTTTCTTCCTTCCGTGGCCGACAGCCATTCCACCCGTAACCGATGGGGGTCCACCCTCTCGGCCACCAGCCTTTTCCTCACCCTCTCCATTCTTTGGGCGCAATGAAGGTTCCCCGAGATGTAATGGCACTCACCAGGGTGACAACCGGCTACCAGAACCATGCCTGCCCCTAGGGCGAAGGCCCTGTAGATAAATTTGGGGTCCACCCTCCCGCTGCACATCAGCTTTATTATCCGCACTTCCGGCGCATACTGGATCCTGCTGATGCCGGCGAAGTCGGCGGCAACATAGCTACAGTGAGTGCAGAGAAAGGCGAGAATTTTTTCTTGGGGGCTGCTGGCCAGGGCGATCTCTATTTGAGCCATGATCTGCTCATCGCTGAAGTGGCTCATGGTTATGGCATCCCGGGCGCAGGTGGCCCCACAACTGCCACAGCCCCAGCAAAGAGCGGGTACCGCGGAAACCTTCTTCTCCTCTAGCTTAAGGGCCCCGAAGGGGCAGACCTCGACACACAGTCCACATCCGCTGCACCTTTCCGCATTAACGATGGCATTTATGGCCTCAGTGCTGAAAACCCCCTTACTCATCGGTATCGATGCCTTCATGGCGGCACCGACCGATTCATGAATGACATCGGATACCGACTTAGGGTAATGGGCCCCGCCGCAAAGGTAGATGCCATCGCTGGCAAACTCCAACGGCCTCAGCTTTATATGAGCCTCCTGGAAGAATCGTCCCACCCCAATGGGAATTCTAAGGATTTTGGATAGGTTCTCGTTTTCCTGGTCTCCCTCAAGGGCTAGAGTCAAGACCACTAGATCCGCCTTGAGCTCGATGGTCTCGCCGAGAAAGGTATCATACACCTTAACCACCAGGTCCCCACCCCTCTTGGAAACCTCGGGCCTTTCCCCCCCGGGATACCTGACCACGATCGCCCGGTATCCATTGACCACAGGCCCGTAATACTCCTCTTGCCTCCCGGGGAGAACTATATCCTGGGAAAGGATATAAACCTTGGCCTCGGGAAATAGTTCCTTAATGCATTTGGCGTTCTTCAGTGATATACCGCAGCCGATTCTACAGCAGTAGCTCCTCCCCTCCTCCCTGGCCCCCACGCAGTTAATCATGACCACACTCTTCAGCCCCTTTAACTTGCCCTCTTTGAGCAAACCCTCCAGCTCTAGCTGGGTGATAACGCCATCCTGTTGCTGCCCCATATCGACTTCCTGGAGACCGGTGGCGATGATGATGGTGGAGGTGCCGAACTCCTCGATGGCGGAGTTATGGGAAAGGGAGACATCGTAGTTGCCGAGGTATCCACTGATGCCCTCTACCTTGGCTTCGGTGTATACCCTTATATTCTCGTGCTCCAGGACCTCCTTTATCTTGGGGCCGATGATCTCCTGGGCCGGGGTATCGTAGGGGAAAACCCTGTTCAGCCTCCTCATCAGGCCGCCGAGCTCGCTCTCCCTCTCGATGAGCCTCACCTTGAATCCCATATGAGCCAAGGTAGCGGCCGAGGTTAGTCCCGCTATCCCCCCACCGACCACCAGGCATTCCTTACCCACGGGGAGTTTGACATCCTCTAAGGGCTCAAGGAGACGAACTCTGGCCACCGCCATGGCTGTCATATCTTTAGCCTTTTCGGTAGCCTTCTCTTCCTCTCCTTTATGAACCCAGGAACAGTGCTCCCTGATATTGGCAAATTCAAAAAGGTACTTATTTAGCCCAACCTCCTCACAGGTTCGCTTGAACAAGTAGGCGTGGGTTCTCGGGGTACAAGCGGCAACCACAATCCTATCGAGGGAATGCTCTTTGATGCATTGCTTTATCCTATCCTGATAACCGGTGGCACATATAAATCTATCGCCTTCGGCAAAGGCCACCCCTTCCAGGGTTCTGGCGAACTCAACCACTTCAGGGACGTCAACCACAGACCCGATATTGTTGCCACAGTGGCACACAAAGACCCCGATCCTGGCTTCACTCTTTGCTCCCATCTGTCACATCCCTGAACTTCGTTAATGCCTATTGATGGCCATCACGGCCTTGGCCGCGGCGCCGCTAGCTTGAGCCACCGATTCCGTAATATCCGATGGCTCGCGGCAAAAACCGCAAATGTATACCCCTTCGACACCGGTTTCAAAGGGTCTGGTGAACGGCTCCGCTTCCATAAAGAAGCCTTCCTTGTCCAGGGCGATTCCCAAGATCTTGGCCAAGGCCTCGTTACCATCAGCCGGCGCCAGGCCTGTGGCAAGGATCAAAATGTCTACCATTACCTCTTTGACCTCGCCCGTATCGCTGTCTTCGTACCTAACCTTCAGGTCGCTATCGCCCATTTCGCTCACCTTGCTCGGTCTACTCCTTATATACCTAACACCCATCTCCTCAGCCCTGTGCCAAAGCGCCCACTGCCCTTTGCCGTAGGCTCTGCGATCGATATAGAAGATATAGACTTCCGCGTTGGGGGTAAGTTCTTTAGTCAATACCGCTTGCTTGGTGGCGTATGTGCAGCAGACCTTGGAGCAATATTGCTTGGCCCTCAAGTCCCTGGAGGCCACGCACTGGATAAAGGCTACAGCCTGGGGCTCCTTCCCATCCGAGGGCCTCAGCAATCGGCCCCCTGTTGGGCCTGTGGCGTTAAGTAGCCTTTCGTACTGTAAGGCTGTGATCACATTCTTATACACGCCATACCTGTATTCTGGTATAAGGGAGGGGTCCAAAACTTCGAGGCCAGTGGCCAAGATAATGCTGCCACAATCGATGTCGAGGGTCTTTGGCCTTTGCCAAAAGTCGATGCAGTTTTTCCCTTCCACATCGCGACACTCGATGACACAGGCCCGGCATCCGCCACCATATTTCCTACAGTTTTCCATATCGAGGGTAAATATTCGGGGAACAGCGTAGGGAAAGGGCATATAGATCGCTCTTCTTTGCACCAAGCCCTGCTCGAACTCGCTGACGGACTTGACAATGCAAACCTCTTCACATCTGGCGCAGGCGGTACAGTCATCCTTCACATACCTGGGCTTCATCGCTACCTTAACCTTGAAATTGCCCACCGAGCCCTTCACCTCCTTAACCTCGGCATAGGTCAGCAGGTGGATGTTATCGTTGGCCACGGTATCTAACATCTTGGGGGCTTCCATACATATCGAGCAATCATTGGTGGGAAAGGTTTTGTCCAGCATGGCCATCTTGCCCCCAGTGCTGGGCTCCTTCTCCACGATATAGGCAGTGTAGCCCGCCTCCGCTATATCTAAAGCGGCCTGAATGCCCGCGATGCCGCCCCCGATTATCAAAACCGACTTGACCCGGTTGACCACGGCTGCTCCTCAGTCTTCAAGGTAGCACTCTATTTGGGGGAGAATAATTTAGGCCCCCAACTCCTAGGAAGTGGAGGCATTCAAAGGTCCCGAACATTCAATTATATCACACCTCAGCTCTGCTGACCACCGCGCGCTATTTACTCTTGAGGAAAGAAGGCCTCAGCGCTTGACAGCGAAGGATTTGCGTGAAATACTAAGGCAAAATTGAAAGGGAGAAGGCGAGAAGCTGGTTAGGCTTGTCTTGTTGTGTCTCGCTGCGCTGGGCCTGCAAGCGGAGAAATGGCGTCCAAAGGCGAAGGAGGCTTTATGGGTCTTCCCCTTGACGGGATTAGGGTTCTAGAGGTGGCGGAATGGATTCTCGGCCCCTCGGCCTGCGCTGTTCTGGGCGATTGGGGGGCGGAGGTGATCAAGATAGAACACCCGGTGAGGGGGGACGGGGGGCGGGGGGTTCTGGCCAGCGGGGTAATTCCTATGGCCAAGATAAACTACCTCTTCGAAGTGGCCAATCGCAATAAGAAGAGCGTGGCCGTGGATTTGAACACGGAGAAGGGGAGGGAGATCGTAAACAAGCTGGTGGCGAGGTCGGATGTTTTCCTGACCAACTTTCTGACCACGGCCCGAAAAAGGCTCAAGCTGGAACACGAGGACTTGGCCCCTATCAACCCCGGCCTTATCTACATCAAGGTCCACGGTTACGGGCAAAAGGGACCGGAGATTGAAAGGGGGGGTTACGACTTTGCCGCTTTCTGGGCCAGGGGAGGTATCGCATCGGTGTTAGCGGAGCCAGGGGCATCCCCTCCAGCGCAGCGCCCCGGATTTGGAGATATGACCGGGGCCATGTTCTCTGCCGGGGCGGTGGCCGCTGCCCTCTTTGCCCGGGAAAGGACGGGAAAGGGCCAGGCCATCGACGTGTCCCTTCTGGGCTCAGCCCTTTGGGTAAATGCTTTGGACACCTTGGCCGCCTATATGAGCGGACAGGAGATCGCCCAGATGCCCAGGGGGAAGGTGGGCAATCCCCTTTGGAACACATACCAGGCCCTGGACGGGAAATGGCTTCAACTGGTTAACCTGCAATCGGATCGCTACTGGCCTGGGCTTTGCAAAGCGATAGGCAGGGAAGATTTGGAGCACGAGCCCAGGTTTGAGTCCCATGAGGAAAGGGCCCAGAATAACACCGCTCTTATTGAGCTGCTGGACGATGTTTTCGCCACCAGGCCCGCGGGGGAGTGGGGAAGGCTTCTCGATGACAATGGTGTTCTGTGGGCCCCCATGCAAAGGGTGTCTGAGCTGGCTTCGGACCCGCAGGTAGTGGCCAACCAGTATCTTGTTGATATCGATCACCCTGTTCATGGTCCCACTAAATTGGTGGCAAGCCCCGCTCAGTTCAATGACATGCCGGCAAGCATCAGAACGCCTGCCCCGGAGCTGGGGCAGCATACTGAGGCGGTTTTGCTGGAACTGGGCTACTCTTGGGGAGACATGGAGAAGCTGAAAGAGGAGGGGGTAATCGTGTAGCGCCGTACAGGCCTATCGGAGGTGAGTTTCTATGGCTAAGGAAAAGATCGGCTGGATCGGTCTGGGAAATATCGGATTGCCCATGGCCAAGAGGCTGGTAGGGGCAGGGTTTGAGGTTATAGTGTGCGGGCATATGAGGCGACAACCGGTCGAGGAGATGAAGGCAATGGGGGCCAGGGAGGTGGCTAACCCCAAGGAAGTGGCTGGTGCCTCCAATATTATCTTTTCCATGGTGAGGGACGTTCCCCAGACCGGGGAGGTGCTCTTCGGCCCCAAGGGGGTATGGGAGGGGGCCAAAAGGGGCTCCACCCTCGTGCTGTCAAGTACCTTGGCCCCGGACTTTTGTCAGGAGGTCAAGGGGAAGGGCAAGCAAAGGGGGCTTCAGGTAATTGACGCCCCGGTAAGTGGTGGGCCCAGGGCCGCTGAGGCGGGGACCCTCACCTTCTTTGTGGGAGGGGATAAGAGGGTACTCAGGAAGTGTCGTCCCCTTCTCGAGGCCATGGGTAAGAACATCTTTCATCTGGGGGGGGTGGGGACAGGTCAGGTAGCTAAGCTGAGTAATAACGTAATGCTTATGGCAAGCATCTTGGCTACGGGTGAAGGTATCGCTTTGGCGGAAAAAGTGGGACTCCACTACGATGTGTTGCTGGAAACGATCAAGGTGAGTTCGGGGAACAGCTGGTCTGTGCAGAATTACGATTATTTACCAATACTAGCTGAAGAAGGTTCACTTGAGCTCCTCTATAAGGATCTGGGCTTGGTTTTGGAATTTGCCAGTCATGTTGGGCTCCGCCTACCTCTGAGTGGGCTCGCAAGCCAGCTTGAATTCCCGCGCTTTCCGCCACCGAGAGAGAAATAGAGCAAAGGAGGCGATAGTGCCCCACATTGTCGTTTTGGGAGCAGGTTTTGGGGGCTCGGCGGCAGCTTATCGATTAAGGAAGCTCCTTGGCAATCAAATCGAGATTTTAGTCATTTCCGATTCAGATAGTTATGTTTATCGGCCCTCCTTGCCTGAGGTGGCCCTGGGGCAAAAGTCAGTCGAGGAGATACGCATACCATTGGCCAAAGCCCTGCCCAGAAAGGGGATAGGCTTCGTAAAGGGCCGAGTCCAAGAGATCTCGCCTTCTTCCCGCTCCGTTGACACCGACGCTGGTAGATTTGATTACGACTATCTGGTGGTTGCCCTGGGCTCAGAGATAGCCTTTGATGAGGTGGCTGGGGCTAGGGAGTACGGTCACGTCCTTTGTGAAGCGGACTGCATAATGAGGCTGAGGGAGGCGCTAAATAACTTCAAGGGGGGCTCGCTCTCCATAATCCTGACCCCTGACAACCCCTTTGAACTAATGGATATCGGTTTCACCTTCGCTTTGGATCACCAGCTCAGGAAAAGGGGGGTACGAGGGTCCACCAAGATACATTATTTCACCCTCAACAGGGTTATACTGCCTCACTTGGGTGAGAAGGCTAGGGGCATCATTCGGGGTATCTTCACAGAAAAGGGCGTCGAGATCCACACCGAGATGTATCTACAAGAGGTGAAAAGGGAGTCCCTGCTATTTCAGGAGGGCAAGGAGTTCGCTTCTCATCTCTCCGTGCTCATCCCACCTTACCGAGGGCGGCAGGTTGTGGCTAGGTCGGGACTGGGCGATGAGAGGGGCCTTATCTCCACAGACGAGGAAATGAAAAGCCTGAAATTTGACAACATCTATGCCGTGGGCGATGCCTTATGGTTTGAGGGCCCCAAGTCGGCAAGAAGGGCTGTAATTCAGGGGAAGGTGGCCGCCCACAGCATTGCCGGGAGGATCAAGGGGCACAGTAACAGCGCTAGATTTGATGAGCGAGAGCTAAGGTGTATCATGGAGATGAGCGGGAATAAGGCGGCTTACATCAGAAGCAACACCTTTTGGGGGGGCACCTCAGAAAGGGTGTGGATTGGCAGGATCCCCTTCTGGATGAAAGTCTGGCTGGAGAAACGCTTTATCTTTAAGAATGGTGATATTTGAGCCAGGGGAAAAGGCAGTATGAGCTTTTCCTATTTCAGGGCGGCACGCTGACCCGGGCTCACACTCTCCGAGCCCAGCGATACCCGTCCTCTATCGCCGCCCCCTGGTTACCGGGCTTCACTGCGTCGCCCAGGATATAGATCTCAGGCACTACGCCCTGGCACTGCTGTGCCAGTTCAGTCACTGAACGCCGACCCCAGCCCAGGATCACTGTGTCCGCAGGGAGGACTTCTGTCCTGCCCTCACGAGTGACCTCCACGCCCTCCGGGGTGATGCGGTCAATGTGGGCATCATAGATAATCTTGACGCCATCACCAGCCATATCCAGAAGCAAATGGTAGCGGCGGTCATAGAGGGACCAGAAATACCGGGCCCCCATAATCCCTTCGCCGAATGCCCCTTCTGGCTGGTCCGAGACCACGGTGGTCTCCACCTCCTGCCGGGCAAGGGAAAGGGCGATCTCTGCCGGCTCCCAACTCCCCAACACCACCGCCTTACCCTCCAGCTCCGGCTTCTCCTCTAAATAGCGGTCCACAGTCATCACCTGGGGGAGGTCCACACCAGGGATGTCAGGCATCACCGGCACCGAGCCGGTAGCCACCACCAGCACATCGGGCTCTTCTCGCTCCATCGTCTCCATGGTGACCTCCGTCCCTAAGTGAATTTCCACGCCCAGCTTCTCCAGTTGGGACCTCTGCCAGGTGACAATGTGATCCAGGTCCATAGTGTCCACGTAGGGGATATCAGAGGCGATGTTGACCTGACCGCCCACCCGGTCCTTCTTCTCATATAGCACCACCTCGTGCCCCCGCGTCTGCGCCACCCGGGCGAACTCCATCCCGGCAACGCCGCCACCGGCGACCAGGATGCGCTTGGGTTTCTGCACTGGAGGCAAATACTCCCAGCCCAGGTGCTCCCGATGGAAGACAGGGTTCAGCGCACAGGTGCACAGGGAGGAGAAATAGGTGCGGGCAACGCACCAGCCGCAACTGTTGCATTGGCGCACATCTTCATACCGCCCCGCCAGCGCTTTCCTGGGATAATCCGGGTCGGCCCAGGCGGGACGGCCCAGGCCCACAATGTCGGCCCAGCCCTCCTCCACAATCCTTTCCGCCATCCTGGGGTCCATAATCTTGCCCGGCACTCCCACTATGGCTTGAGGATAGCGGCGCTTGACTTCCCGGGCATACTTGAGCATATAGCCCTGGTCCCAATAGAGGGAACCGAGAAGAACTGACTGACCCCAGTAATGGGCGATGGAGCCCGCCGTAATATCAATCCAGTCCACTTCACCCGTCTCCAGCAAAGTGGGAACGATGAAGTCATACAGATACTGCTGATCATAGCCGGGATAGTCCGTCTCCGGGGGGCGCTGCGCCTCAGTAGCCGAGACATTGACCGACAAAGCCACTTTAGGACCTATGGCTTTCCGGATCTCTTTGATAGTCGTTTGAATGAACAACTTGCGGTCAGCCCAGTTGTCGGTGCGAAGGTTCCAGCGGGGGGACATGAACTGCATGGGGAGAGAGCCATGGGTGGCATGAAGCATCACATAGTCATACTCAGCAGCTCGCGCCCGTCTTGCTGCCGCAGCATAACACCCGATAAACTCCCAGACCTCATCCTCGGTAAGCGCCCGGGTGGGCTTGCCGTGATAGGACCAGTCCGCGGGTGTATCGCTGGGTGCCGGCACCCACCGCTTGTCCCGGGGGATATGAATCTGATGGTCAGGGTTGGACAGAGAGCCAGCGCCGAAGAGCTGCAGCCCCGCCAGGGCTCCCTCCCTCTTGATGGCGTCGGCTAACTCCCACTGCCCCGAGATATAGCTACCATCAAAGATGGCGGAGTGGTTCCTGCCTATACAAGCAGTGGGATGTATCGCCGTCGCCTGGACAGTGAGCAGGGCATAGCCGCCAGCGGCAATCCTGCGATAGGCTTCCAGCATACGCGGGACGACATAACCCATAGGATCAGCCGCCCCGTCATACATGGGACGGTGAGCAAACCGATTCTTCGCCAGCAGGGGACCAATTTGCAAAGGATCGCTTACCTTGGGCACGATCACACCTCCTTGTGGTTAATAGTAATCAGAAATTCCCCCGCTCGAAGACGGTAGGTTCACTCTCGCACAAATTCTACCACCATCACCGTATTTACCTCGTGCGAGCTGAAACACGCTCATCCTTGGTGTTCGCCGTTACGCCCCCCCATGCGGTGGTGCTGAATTAGAGAAACATAAAACAATGAGGGAGACCTTGTCAAGCCTTATTACGGGGTTAGCGGCGAAAGCTATCGTTTCAAGCCCAAAGCCCCGGGCTACGGCATCGAGGAAGGCAGATTTCAAGCCCGCAATCCCCAGGCCATTTGCCAGGATCTCTTGGATGCGGCCACCGGGGAGATTCTAGCCGAGCAGACCCTGCCTCAGATTGAGCCATCCCTGGCCTGCCCATGGACTGGAGCCAGATCGTTACCCGAGATGGTCAGCAGATCCAGAAGGCGGGCTCTCTCCGGGTCGCTGAACAACCAGGAGCAGCCCAATCAGGAGTATAGCGCAGAGGATGAGACTTGGTCTGACCGCTGATTCAAGCGAGAAGATTCGTCTCTAATCGCTCTATTCCCCGTAAACTCTCCAGAATGAATTTGCTTTTGAGGTGGTGAGCCGTGAGGGATTCGAACCCACGACACCCTGATTAAAAGTCAGGTGCTC
>JBHIBU010000002.1:0-20118 GCA_046759245.1 Dehalococcoidia bacterium
CCCTGTGGCCGGGCATGTCCTGCCGGGTTGGATGCCCAGGGCTATGTCGTCCTTATTTCCCAGGGCAGGTTTAAGGAATCACTTGAGCTCGTCAGGCAGAAGATTCCTTTCCCAGGCATCATTGGTAGGGTTTGCACCCACCCCTGCGAAACAGTGTGCAATCGGGGGAAGATAGATGAACCCATAGCTATCTGCGACCTCAAGCGCTTCGTGGCCGACTATGAAATGAGCGTAGGGGCGGAGGAGATAACTCCGGTCCCCCGAAGCAAAGAGGAGAGGGTGGCTGTTATTGGCTCGGGCCCCGCAGGCTTAACTGCCGCTCATGACCTGGTCAAGATGGGCTATGGGGTGACTGTCTTCGAAGCGCTCCCTTTTCCTGGTGGGATGCTGTCTGTAGGTATTCCGGAGTATCGCTTGCCCAGGGAGATAGTTCAAAGGGAGATCGAGGCGATTCAAAAACTCGGTGTTGAGCTAAAGCTGAGCAGCCCGGTAGGCAAAGATGGCCTGACCTTGGAGGCGCTTCACAGGCAGGGCTATAAGGCGATTCTTGTAGCTGTGGGTGCCCATAGCAGTATGAGATTGGACATCCCCGGTGAGGAACTTGAGGGCGTGTATCACGGTGTTTCCTTCCTCAGGGATGTAAACCTGGGCCAAGAGGTCTGGGTGGGGGAGAGGGTGGCCATAGTTGGCGGGGGTAATGTGGCGATTGACGCCGCCAGAACATCCCTCCGCCTGGGCTCCAAGGAGGTAGTTATTGTCTATCGCAGGTCAAGGCAGGAGATGCCTGCCAGTGAGGAGGAGATAGAAGGGGCTGAGCATGAGGGGGTCAAGATCAATTATCTGGCGGCACCTGTCAGGGTCCTGGGCCAGCAGGGAAGGGTGGCAGGTCTGGAGTGTATTCGGATGGAACTGGGCGAACCTGATGCCAGCGGTAGAAGGCGCCCTATACCCGTCGAGGGCTCTGAATTTGTCCTCGACACCGACATGCTCATCCCAGCCATCGGGCAAACCTCTGACCTTTCCTTCCTGCCCGGGGATCATAAATTCCAGATCACAGGTAGGGGAACCTTTGAGGTTGACCCTGTCTGCTTAGCTACTAATATACTTGGCATATTCGCCTGCGGGGATGCGGTAACCGGGCCAGCTACAGTAGTTGAGGCTATAGCATCAGGAAGCAAAGCTGCCGTGGCCATTGATAGCTATCTCCGCGGAGAAGAATTGGAGTTAGCGGAGGAGGGGCTACCCCTGAAGACGGTAGATATTGAGGATATGGATGTCAGCGACATAGTGAGTAAGAATAGGCAGCCAATGCCCCATCTCCCCCTTAAGGAGAGAACCCTCGGATTCAAGGAGGTAAACCTCGGCTTCCCCCAGGAGACGGCTATAGAGGAGGCCGATAGGTGTCTCAACTGTGGCGTTTGCGCTTGGTGTCGGCAGTGTGAAAAGATATGTCCCAACAGGGTTATCCTGATAGAACCGGACGGCACCCAGGATGGAAATATGGGGGTCAAAAGGTTTGACATCGATTTTAGAGCATGCTTATTCTGTGGTCTGTGCATCGAGACGTGCCCCGCCCACAGGCTTTATTTTGAGAGGGGCTATGAGTCTGCTACTTACCGCGAGGCAGACTTAGTTGTGGATAAAGAGGGGCTAAGACCATCCCCTGAGAAGGAGCCCAGTTCCTATGTTCGACCCGAGCTTGAGCCGAGCTTGCCCAAACAGACCCTTCTTTTAGACCGCACCAAGGGGAGGAAAGGATGGCTTTAGGGATAGCCTTCTGGGTTTTGGCGGCGGTGATCGTGGCTGCGGCATTGGCGGTGGTTTTGCTGCGCAACATCGTTCACGCCGCCCTCTTCCTGGTGCTCTGCTTCTTCACCGTAGCCGGGATCTTTGTCATCCTCGGCGCCGATTTCCTGGCCGCAGCTCAGGTTCTTATCTATGTGGGCGCTATTGCAGTGCTAATTATCTTTGCCATCATGCTCACCAGGGAGACTCAGCGGGGCAGCCCCTCAGGCAGGTTACGGCTTCCCGCTTTGATGCTGGGGCTTTTGTTTCTCGCCACCATGGTGTTTGTGGTGATGAGCACCGACTGGCAGGTCATCGCAGAGATTCCCGATCAGCCAACCACATCAGCCATCGCCCAGGCAGTTTTTAGCGCTGAGGAGGGCTTTGTCCTCCCCTTTGAAATAGCGGCGGCGCTTCTCTTGGCGGCGATAATAGGAGCTATTATGTTGGTCAGGGAGAGATAGATGGTTGTTGGTCTTGAGCACTTTCTGATCCTTTCTGCGATCCTCTTTTCCATTGGACTCTATGGCGCTCTGGCGAAAAGAAACGCCGTGGTCATCCTGATGAGTATCGAGATCATGCTCAATGCGGTGAATATCGCCATGGTGGCCTTCTGGCGTTATATTGCACCGGCGCTGATGACGGGGCAGGTCTTTGTCATCTTCATTATGGTGGTCGCTGCTGCGGAGGTCGCCGTTGGCTTGGCGCTAATAATTGCCATCTATCGAAGCAGGGAAACGGTGGATGCGGAGCAGATCGATCTGATGAAATGGTAGGGAAGGTGTAAATGCCACCTGAAGTAGCTTTAGCTATTTTCCTGTTGCCCTTTTTCTCCTTTGTCATCATCTCCTTTATCGTCAGACCCTTCCTCAACCATCGGCCCCAGCTCAGCGGCTACATCACCATCGCCGCCATCGGTGCCTCCCTTCTTCTTTCTATTTGGGTCTTGATCGAGGTGATCAAGGCTCCGGGGCATGTGCTTCCCCTGCCCGACTACCAGTGGCTGATGGTCGGCGATATTGCAATCCGGGTAGGGGTCACCCTGGATTCGCTGGCTGCGGTGATGCTCATTGTAGTCACCTCGGTCAGCCTTTTGGTTCAGATCTACTCCCAGGGCTATATGCATGGCGACCCAGGCTACTCCCGCTACTTCGCCTTCATGTCCCTATTCACCGGGTCGATGCTGGGGCTTGTTCTTGCCGATAACCTTCTCTTCCTCTATCTATTCTGGGAGGGGGTGGGACTTTGCTCCTATCTCCTCATCGGGTTTTGGTTTCATAAACCGGAGGCCGCCAGGGCAGCGACAAAGGCCTTTGTGGTCACCAGAATCGGTGATTTCGGCTTCCTGGCGGCGATCCTCTTTCTCTTCGCCAAGACGGGCACCTTTGACATCGGTGAGCTTCATCAGCTTGCCCTAATTGGTGCCCTCGGGGGCACGGTGCTCACCTGGGCTGCCATCGGCGTCTTCTCCGGGGCGGTGGGCAAGTCGGCGCAGTTCCCGCTCCATACCTGGCTTCCCGATGCCATGGAGGGTCCGACGCCGGTAAGCGCCCTGATCCATGCCGCCACTATGGTTGCTGCCGGCGTTTACCTGGTGGCTCGCATGTTCCCCGTGTTTGCCCACTCCCCCCAGGCGATAATCACGGTGGCCATCATCGGTGGCTTCACCGCCATCTTCGCGGCCACCATGGGCCTGGTGATGAACGACATCAAACGGGTACTGGCCTACTCCACCATCAGCCAGCTAGGCTATATGATGCTTGGTCTGGGTGTGGGGGGCTTGGCGGTGGGCATTTTCCATCTGTTCAACCATGCCTTCTTCAAGGCGCTCCTCTTCATGGGGGCGGGGAGCGTCAATCATGCTACAGGAACCTTCGATATCCGTGAGATGGGCGGGCTGAGAAAGGCGATGCCCTGGACCTTTGCCACCTTCCTTATCGCTTCCATCAGTATTGCTGGTATTTGGCCCCTCTCAGGGTTCTGGAGCAAAGAAGGCATCCTGGCCCATGCCTGGGCGCAGCAACCCATATTGTTTTTCCTGGCTATGGCTACCGTATTCCTCACTGCCTTTTACATGTTCCGTGTGTTGTTCCTCACCTTCGGTGGGGAGTATCGGGGGGGCGGTTCCGCTGCTCACGCCCTTCGGGAATCGCCCCTGGTGATGATCCTGCCTATGGTTCTTTTGGCCATCCTCTCCGTTATCTCGGGGTGGCTGCCGATAAGCGGATTCCTGGGAGGGGAATCCTTGGGTTTCTTCGGTGCCCTGGCCAGCCCCGTGGCTCTGCTGTCGCTGCTATTGGCTGGTCTTGGTATCCTGCTCGCCTATGCCCTCTACAGTGCAAGGTGGCTCTCTGTGGAATCATTAAGACAGACCTTTGCCCCCCTCCAGACCTTGTTTTCCAGGAAGTATTGGCTCGACGAGCTTTATGAGAGGGTATTTGTGGCCAGGATTTTGGTCGATGGGCTTTTCGCCGCCGTCCATTGGTTCGATGACCGGGTTGTCGATGGTGCGGTGAACGGCGTAGCTGATGGCACGGTGGCTGCAGGCAGGGTTATCAGGAGGTTACAGACAGGGCAATTGCAGGCCTATGGGCTTGCCATCTTTATTGGCGTTTTGGCCATTGTGGCTATTTTCCTTATCTTTGGCTAGAAATCTTTATAGCGGGGGGACTTTTGAGCTTTCCCTATCTCTCTATAATCGTCTTCCTCCCCGTCATCGGGGCGATTGCCATTGCCCTTCTCCCTCGCGCTGAGCCGAGGCGGATAAAGCTCACTGCGGCCCTTTTCACCCTATTGGCCTTTGTCCTCTCTGCTGCCCTATTCTTCATGTTCGATAGGTCTGTTGCCGGGCCTCAATTTGTGGAAAAGGCGCTGTGGATCCCGGCGATCGATGTCCATTATTTCCTCGGCGTCGATGGGCTGAGCCTGCCCATGTTGATCCTCACCACCATGCTTGGCTTCCTTGCCGTTCTCGTCTCGTGGAAGATCGACCTCAGGGCTAGGGAATACTTCGCCTGGCTCCTCGTCCTGGAGACGGGCATCCTGGGGGTGTTTTGCTCCCTGGACCTGATATTGTTCTTCCTCTTCTGGGAGGTGGAGATCCTGCCGATGTATCTTTTGATCTCCATCTGGGGAACGGGGAGGAAGGAGTATTCGGCAATGAAGTTCGTTATTTATACCATCTTGGGCAGCGCCCTGATGCTGGCCGGAATCCTGATCCTCTATTCCCAGGCCGGCACCTTCGACATGGTGGCGCTGGCCCAGATGGGGCTTGAGCTAGCCCTGGGCTCTCTACTGGCCACGGCGATCTTCTTCCTCCTCTTCTTCGGCTATGCGGTGAAGCTACCTGTTTTCCCCCTTCATACATGGCTCCCCGATGCCCATACCGACGCCCCCACCGCGGTGAGCGTGATCCTTGCCGGGATACTGATCAAGATGGGCGGTTACGCCATGATCCGTGTCTGTGTCAGCATATTCCCTGAGACCTCCCAGACCTATGCCCCGCTCCTCGTTGCTTTAGCCATAGTCAACGTCCTCTACGGAGCGGCGGTAACCCTGAGACAAAGGGACCTGAAGAGGCTGATTGCATACAGCAGCATCAGCCACATGGGCTATGTGCTTCTGGGCATTTTTGCCTTGAGCCAGGTGAGCATGACCGGCGCCACACTACAGATGTTCAGCCATGGGATCATCACTGGCCTCCTATTCGCCCTGGTGGGCCTGGTCTATGACAAGACGCATATTCGGAGCATCCCTGAGCTTGGAGGTCTGGCCCGCCGGATGCCGATCATCGTTATCGTTTTCAGCGTGGCTGGGTTTGCTGCCTTAGGTTTGCCCGGCACCAGCGGTTTCGCCGCCGAGTTTTTGGTCTTTCTGGGCAGCTTCCGAAGCACTGTGGTCTCTGGCATCCAGGTCTACACCATACTGGGCGTTTTGGGGATTGTGATCACCGCAGGCTACATCCTTTGGATGCTGCAGCGCATATTTTATGGCCCCCCTAAAGCGCAATATGAAGGTGCCCTCGATGCCAACAGGTTGGAGAAGTTCACCATCTTCTCCATGGCGGCGGTGATCATGCTCATCGGCATCTATCCCAGGATACTGACCGATATCATCGACATGGGCATCTTGCCTATATTCGGCGGATTGGGCTTGTAGGGGCTTTCATGGAAGCGAGAGAGATTATTTTCGCTGTCGGGGCGGTGATCGAGGATGAGTGGGGCCGAATCCTCTTGGTGAGGCATGTCCCTGAAAGAAAGGGATTCTGGCAGGGGAAGTGGATCTGCCCCGGGGGCAGGCTGAATCTGGGGGAGGAGATCGAGCAAGGGATAAAAAGGGAGGTGAGGGAGGAGACCAATCTGGAGATACGGCTCACCACCCCGCTTGTCCCCTTCGAAAGGATTGTGAAATTGGAGGGAAAGACAGCGCTTCATGTTATCTACATCGATTACCTGGCAGAATTGATGGGGGGAGAGTTTCGACCTGGCGGCGATGTGGGTGAAGGCATCTGGGTTCCTAAGGAAGACCTCCCCGGGATTTGGGAGGAGCTTCACGACGACACCAAGAGGCTACTTGAGATAGCGAAGGTTGTTTAGCAAGATGGGGAGCGAGCATTGAGCTTTTATCTACTGGCACCCGAAATAAGTCTTGGCGCCCTAGCTATAGTGGTGATCCTCCTCGACCTTTTCCTGGGGCGGAAGTGGATCTTGGGGGTGGTGAGCGTTGCCGGTCTCATCGTCCCTGCGGCCTTCACCCTTGCCTTATGGGGGGTAAATGAGACATCCTTTAATGGCATGCTCGTAGTGGATCAGTTCTCTCTATTCTTCAACCTCTTCTTCCTGGTGATCGCCGCCCTGGTGCTCCTCTCCTCTACGGACTATTCCTTGAAGTTTTCCGCCTTTCGAGGGGAATACTACGCCCTAGTGCTTCTCTCCACCATGGGGATGATGCTCATGGCATCCACCCGGGAGCTGATCTCCATCTATATCGCCCTGGAGCTGACAGGCATCTCCCTTTATGTATTAACCGGCTTTTTAAAAGACCCCAAATCCAGTGAAGCGGGATTGAAGTACCTGCTGCTGGGGGCAGTGGCCAGTGCAGTGTTGCTCTATGGCATGGCAATGGTTTATGGACTCAGTGGCAGCACCCATTTTAATGAGATCGCCGCATCTATTGGGGCCGGGGGACTCCTAGCCAATCCGGCGCTCCTCATGGGTATTGTTTTGTTGGTGGCTGGCTTTGGCTTTAAGATTGCCACCGTCCCCTTCCAGATGTGGGTCCCCGATGTCTATGAAGGAGCACCGACGCCGATCACCGCCTATCTTTCCGTTGCCGGCAAGGCTGCGGGATTTGCCGTAATCCTCAGGGTTTTCTATGAGGCCCTGGGACCGCTGAGCCTGGATTGGGGGATTATCTTCGCCGTGCTTGCCGCCATCACCATGACCCTGGGCAACGTGGTCGCCATCGCTCAAACGAACATCAAGCGAATGCTGGGCTACTCCAGCATCGCCCATGCGGGCTATTTGATGATGGGGCTGGCCGCGGTCAGCGCCCTCGATCCCGGTGCCCCTGGTCCCAGTGGTCCTGGCGCCTTGGTCTTCTTCCTGGCGAGCTACGCCCTCACCAATCTGGGGGCCTTTATCGCCATCATCGCCATCTCCAACAAGATCGATAGCGATGAGATCGGTGACTACTCGGGGATGGCGAGGCGCGCCCCTCTCCTCTCCCTGGCGTTAGCCTTTTGTCTCATCTCCCTTATCGGTATTCCGCCCACAGCGGGGTTCATGGCTAAGATCTATATTTTCAGCGCCAGTGTTAACTACGGGCTAATCTGGCTGGTGATCATCGCCGTAATCAACACCGTGATTTCAGCATACTATTATCTAAGGGTGGTCAGGGTGATGTATCTTGGCGCCCCGCTATCGGAGGAGAGAGTGCCTTCCTCAGGGGCGCTCCGTGCCGCCCTTTCCTTCGCCTGCCTCGGTGTGCTTTTGCTCGGTGTTTACCCCTGGGCGCTGCTGAGAATTGCCGAGACTGCCGTTAGCATGTTTCCTTGACAGTCTCAAGCGGTGATGGTAGACTTCCCTAGGCACGCTCTGGTTCGGTCTTTGCTCGACTTGCTCAGGGTCAGTCTGTTGAAAAAAGTGGGCATTCTCTATCAACCCAAGCTCGCCGCCGCTGGTGCTCTAGCCCAGGAACTGGCAAGCTTTTTGCCTTCCCTGGAGGCCTCCGTTTGGCTTTGTTCCGCCTGGGAGGAGGGGAAGGCGAAGGCTCAGGTTGAGGGCACAGAGCTGATCCTTAGCGTTGGTGGCGATGGCACTATTCTGAGGGCGGCCCGCGCCGCTGTTCCCTGGTCTGTTCCTATCGTGGGGGTAAATCTAGGAAGGCTCGGATTTATGACCGAGCTCAGTGCTGACGAGGTTCAGCAGAGACTCCCCGCCTTCTTGGCCGGGGAGGGCTGGATCGACGAACGCACCATGCTTCAGGTGGAGGTGGCGGGTAAGGATTTGACCTTTCATGCCTTGAACGACGTCGTTGTGGGCCGGGGCGCCATATCTCGGGTGGTCTATGTGGCGATCATCATCGATGGTGCCCCCTTAGCCACCTACAAGGCCGATGGCTTGCTTTTAGCTACCGCAACGGGGAGCACGGGTTACTCTTTGGCGGCCGGCGGCCCCATCCTCTATCCCCAAGCCAAGGAGATCATCTTGAGTCCCCTTTTTCCTCACCTCACTTTCGCCAATGCCTTGGTATTTCCCTCCACAGCCATCGTGGAGCTGACGGTGGGCACCGACCACCAGGCGATGCTCAGCATTGATGGGCAGATCAATATCGAGCTGGAGAACGGCGATAGCATCAGGGTCATGCTTAGCCCCCATGTTACCCGTTTTCTAAGGGCCAGGCCACAGAACTTTTTCTATAGTAGTTTGATGGAGAGATTGGGGCAGAGATGAAGGTGGAGAAAGCATGCATTGGCGACATACCTCAGATACAAAGGCTGGTTAATTACTTTGCCGATAAGGGGGAGATGTTGCCCCGCTCCTTGAGCGAACTCTATGAGAACATCAGGGACCTCTTTGTGGTTCGGGATGGCGGTGAGGTGATTGCCTGTGGTGCCCTCCATGTATTCTGGTCGGACCTGGCCGAGATCAGGGCCGTTGCCGTGGTTGAGGAGAAGCAGGATGAAGGGGCTGGTGCCTTGCTTGTCCAGGCCTGCCTCGAGGAGGCTAAAAGCCTGGGAATCGAAACCGTTTTCTGCCTCACCTATAAGCCTGATTTCTTTGAGAGGCTCGGCTTTCATCAGGTCGACATGATGGAGCTTCCGCGCAAGGTTTGGGGGGAGTGCCAGCGGTGCCCCAAGTTCCCCCACTGCGATGAGGTTGCTTTAGTATATGGGCCAAAGGCCGTCTAGGAGTCGCCCTTAATGGAGGAGCGAACCTTAGAGAGCAAGCGGATATACCAGGGGCGCCAGGTTAATCTGCGCCTGGATACGGTGGTGCTTCCCTCAGGGAGGAGTACGACGCGGGAGGTGGTGGAGCATGCTGATTGTGTCGCCATCGTTGCCCTAGATTCAGAGGACAATGCTATCTTGGTGCGCCAGTTCCGTAAGCCTGCGCAGAGGGTGCTACTGGAGATCCCCGCTGGGGGCATCGAGCCTGGCGAAGGGCCTATCCAGTGTGCCCTTAGAGAGCTGGAGGAGGAGACGGGATATATTGCCGCGAAGCTGGAGAGGCTTGGTGGTTTCTATAGTAGCCCCGGCTTTTGCACCGAGTTTTTGCATCTCTTCCTGGCTACGGAGCTTAAAAAAGGTGCCAGTGGTGCCGATGAGGATGAGATTATCGAGGTGGTGCCCATCCCCCTGGCACAGATCCCAAATCTTATCTCATCGGGCGAGATCTGCGATGCCAAGAGCATCGCTGGCTTTTTCGCCCTTCTCCTCAGGCATCGAGGGGTGAATCCCTTTGCATAAAAGGGGCATAGAAAGGAAAGACGGTGAGGATATGCCTCCTTTGCAATAGGGGTAACATGTACTGCGGTGGCCAGGGGGTTTACCTCTATTACTTATCTCGGGAGCTCCAGAGACTGGGTCATGAGGTTCATGTAATTGTCGGTCCTCCCTATCCCTATATCGCTGATGGCATAGGTGAGCATAGGGTAGAAAACCTGAACTTCTTTGAGTTCGGCTTCCCCAAACAAGCCCCCTTCAAGGTCTTTACCCCCCTCAACCTCTACGAACTGGCGGGGACAAGGCTTGGCATGTTCACCGAGATGTTCTCCTTTAGTATCAGGGCTTATCAGAGGTTGCGCCAGCTCCTTTCCCATCACCGCTTCGACATCATTCATGACAATCAGACCCTGGGCTATGGGATACTGCTGATGAAGGCCTTCCAGATCCCTATCGTGGCCACGGTGCACCACCCCTTAGCCATCGATAGAAGGACCGATATTGCCCATTTGGACAGGGCGTGGGAGAGGTTCGGCCGGATAATGTTCTACCCCTTCTTGATGCAGCATCTGGTGACTAAAAGGATGGATCGGGTAATCGCCGTCTCAGCGAGTGCCGCCGAGGAGACGAAGAATGCCTTCAAGGTTCCTCAGAGCAAACTGAGGGTGGTTCACAATGGCATCGATATAAATATGTTTAGGAGTTTGGATGGGGAGAGGAAGGAGCAGGGTCGCCTCATCATCGTGGCCAACACCCCGGACCGCAAAAAGGGGGTTATTTATTTGCTGAGAGCCCTTCAGCTTTTGAAGGAAAAGCTCGATGTGAAATTGACTATAGTTGACCGTGGGGCTCCCGACAATGAGTATGCCCCAGCATTGGTGAGGAGATATGGGCTCGATGATAGGGTCACCTTTACCGGGAGGGTGGAGGTGGAGGAGCTGGTCAGGTGTTACGCCACGGCGGAGGTGGCGGTGGTCCCCTCCCTCTATGAGGGCTTTGGCATACCCGCTGCCGAAGCGATGGCCTGTGGCCTTCCGGTGGTGGCGACCACTGCCGGGGCCCTCCCCGAGGTGGTGGAGGATGGAAGGAGCGGCATCTTAGTGCCACCGAGGGACCCCCATGCCCTGGCTGGGGCCATCGAGCGGCTACTGGGGGATGAACCACTTATGCAGGCGATGGGGGAGGAAGGGAGGAGGAGGGTGGAAAGGCACTTTACCTGGGAGGAGGCGGCGAGGAAAACCCTGGATGTATATCAAGAGGTCCTTTAGGTGCTCACCGTCAATTTCACGCTCTTTCCCATAGGAAGCGGCGATAGGCTTTTGGATGTGGGCTGCGGCGAGGGAAGGCATAGCTTTGAAGCATGCCGACTCAATCACTGCCTGGTATGTGCCTTGGATACGGATGACCTGAGCCTGAGAAAGGCCTGCTACGTTTTGCACCATATGGACTCACAGCGGGTTTCCAAGGGGAGGTGGAACGTGATGTGTGCCGATGCCCTTAACCTACCCTTTAAGGAGACCTCCTTCGATAAGATAATCTGCGCTGAGGTTCTGGAGCATCTGGGGGATGATGAGCGAGGTATCAGGGAGCTGGTGAGGGTATTGAAGCAGGGTGGGGCCATGGCAATTACTGTGCCCACCTACCTCTCTGAGACCGTCTGCTGGGCGCTAGATAGGGACTATTATAACCATCCCGGTGGTCATGTCAGGAAGTATAAAGCCCAGGAGCTGATGGATTCCCTGCGCCGCAACAATCTGGCAGTTTATGCCATCCGCTATGAGCATGCCTTCCACTCCATCTATTGGTTTCTCCGTTGTGTCTTCGGGCTTAAGAATGAGGCTGCCTCGATCCCGTCTCTTTACTACAAATTCCTGGAGATGCAGATAGTCACCAGGTCCAGGTTTGTTCAGCGCATGGAACGCATCTTAAACTTTTTCTTCCCCAAGAGCATGGTCATCTATACAAGGAAGATTTAGCAAAAGGAGGGGCCCGGCGGTGAAGATATGTCTCCTTTGCTATCGGGGGAATAAGTATTGTGGCGGTCAGGGGGTTTATCTCTATTACCTGTCTCGGGAGTTTCAGAGGCTCGGTCACCAGGTCGATGTAATAGTAGGCCCGCCCTATCCCGATATTGCCGATGGGATCAGGGTGCATAAGCTGGAAAGCCTGAACCTCTACGATCGGAAGAATGAGGGGGGAAGTTTTCTCCCCAAAGGGAATCCACTGCGCATCTTCACCCCCCTTAATTTCTGTGAGATCGCTGGAACAAAGATGAGGATGTTCCCTGAAATGGTTACCTTCAGCATCAGGGCCTATTTGAAGGTGCGAGAGCTTCTGCCCAATCATCGCTTCGACATCATCCACGATAATCAGTGCCTGGCCTATGGCTTGCTTCCGATGAGGACCTTGGGGGTGCCCATGGTCGCCACCATCCATCATCCCCTGCCTATCGATATCAAGGCTGAGCTAGCTCAGGCGTCAAACGAGTGGGAGAAGATTAGGCGAATTCTTTTCTACCCTCCCCTGATGCAGGGCATTGTTGCCAGAAGGCTGGATGGGATAATCACCGACTCCAGGAGCTCGGCACATGAGGTGAGCAGGATATTCAAGGTGCCCCAGAGCAAAATAAGAATGGTCTACCCGGGGGTCGATACCAATGTTTTTAAGAGCTTGGATGGGCATCGAAAGGAGCGGGGTCGCCTGATCATGGTAGGCAGAACGGGAGATCGAAAAAAGGGCATTCTTTACCTGCTTCAGGCCCTTCAGCTACTGAAGGGGGATGATGTCGATCTAAAATTGACCATTGTCGATAAGCTCACCCCTAGCGACAGCTTTGCCTTGAAGCTGGTTGAGAAATATGAGCTGGAGGATACGGTTTGCTTTACCGGGAGGTTAACCACAGAGGAGCTGGTGAGCCAGTATTCAGTAGCGGAGATCGCCATTAGCCCTTCGGTTTATGAGGGCTTTGGCCTTAGTGCGGCGGAGGCGATGGCATGCGAGGTTCCGGTGATCGCCACCAAGGCCGGGGCACTCCCCGAGGTAGTGAAGGAGGGGGAAACCGGGATTTTAGTGTCCCCCCAAGATCCCCATGCCTTGGCAGGGGCCATCAAGCGGCTACTGGGAGACGAGCCTCTGCGCGGGAGGATGGGTGGTGAGGGGAGGAAAAGGGTGCAGAGGCGCTTCTCCTGGGGGGAGGCAGCGAGGCAGATCATCCAGGTATATGAAGAGTTCCTATCGCGCGCTGATCGTGACTAGCCTTTAGGGGTGCCCTTGATGATAATCACATCGCTCAGTGAGGGGAACCTGCGGGCAATCCTATCGAGAAGTGCTAGGATGGCTGTTGAGACCCCTTGAGGCAGGAGGGCTAGGGTCTTTCCCCAGTAGGGCGCTGTCCAGAGCAAAGAGATACCTATCGTTTCCTTCACCTGAAAATGTCGATCCGCCAGGTGTCTCAGCAGCCGATAATCAAACTTGCAAGTATGGTCGGGAGGGATCTCCCAGGGTGTCCTCTCGTCCCTTGCCCTGTTGAACCTTTTCGCTATCGGATACCACAACCTCCCCAGCCGGCAACTGAGGCTTTCGAAGTTGGCGATGGCGATTATCGCCTCCCCCTCAGGCTTAAGGACCTGAGACATTTCCTCTATCGTCCTTGCAGCATCGACGAAGTGGTCCAGGGCACCTTTGCACATAACCTTGTCCAGGCAGTGCATCTTAAAGGGCAAAGCCTCGCCCACCCCTCGCACCAGGACGACCTCGCCATCGCTGATATAGCCTTTCGCCTCGCTGATCATCTTCCCCGAGGGATCAAGCCCCACAGCCTTGGTACCTCTTCTGGCTAACTCCAGAGCGTCCACAGCCCTGCCGCACCCAATATCCAGAACCCTCCCCCCTTGGCTGGGGGCAACCATCTCCCGGGTTGCCTCAGCCATCCTGTTAAAGATGAAGGTGGTGTCGGGATAAACCCTTTCCGGCACCACCCCCGCGTCGTCCCAATCGAGGTCCACTTTCCCCTGCACTTACCCTCCGATCAGGGCCTAGGCCCCACCGCGAGCCACTGCACCTCCACCTGCGCTGGCGGCGCAACGGCGGTAACGGTAGTGCCGTCGGCATATCTGAGAATTATAAAGAAGCCATGGGATGCGTTGCCCCAGGCGGAGGCAATCAATGGCTGTGGTGGCGCTGGTCCAAGTCCATCTGGGTCGTAGGCGGCATTGGCAACCACCACCGGGGTGCCGCTAAAGGAGATGGGGAAGAATATGAAGTCGCCGTCCTTATATGAGGCGCTGTCGTCGTAGGTGCTATTGCCCACATGGATCATGAGGTTAGTGTCGGGCGCTCCCTCGCCCACAGCGATGGTCTGCAACCATGCCCTGTCTGGGAAGCCGCCAGCATCGTCTATAAATGCGCTCATAAAGCGGGCGGGCACAACGTTTCGGGGGCTGGCGATATAGGGTTCCACCGGAAGCGAGTAGGGGCTCGAATAGGCGTTGTCGACCACGGCCGTGATGCCGGGATCGAAGCGTATGGGGTATTCTACCCAAACCGCATTGTTGTGCTCGAGGTGCTCGCCTTGAATCGCCAGGCGGGAATGGGGGTCAATCACTGCCGCAAACCCGTCGACCGCTACCGCAATCCACTGCACCGATGCTGAAGGCACAACGACGCCAGCATCGTCTGTGAGACGAAGGTCGAAGGTTGTGTCTGTGATGTTATCCGCCCAGGGGATCACCGGCTCCTCACCGACGACGGCGCTGACAACGACCACCGGCGGCGGTTTTCCCTCTATTTTTAGCGTCCAGATGTCAATTTCTCCGCTATTACCATCTGCAACTGTATCTTCAACTTCTAATCTCCAGGTTCCTTGAGTGTGTTTGCCTTCAACATTTGCTAAGGAGGGGGCTTCTTCGACATCATACCAATCATAGAGGCCGATGAGACCGTCGCCGTCACCTACTAATAATAGTGTGGCTTCGTTTCCGTCAGGATGGATCACCTTGACTGTCAGGTCGCCAATATTTGAGTCGTGAAGGATTCCAATGTACACCTCGACGCTGGTTATCAGGAGGTCCTCATCAGGGGGAACGGTAATGCTACTCTGGTTCGACCCCAAATCCGGGATGGAGAGGTTTGGCTCCTCGTCATTTGTGTACTCCTTCTCGATCAGCTCTGGCGCCGCCTCGCCGTATATTAATAGTATCCAGCCATCAATTGTTCCGGTATTGCCCGGCACTGTATCTTGAACCCATAGCCCCCAAGCTCCTTCAGAGCTTTTACCGTCAAACACCGTTCGCTCACTATACCACTCGTAGATGTTGGGGGTACCAGCACCTGTCCCGCTGGGATGTAGTATATCCTCGGTTCCGTCGGGATGCCTCACTTTAACTGTGAGGTTGCCTTGGTCTGTGTGTGCGATTGCAACATATACATCCACCCTGTCTATTATGACATCGTCAGCAACGTAATTCACACTTTGAACCCAGGGACCATCGTCTTGGATGATGAGGTCTGGGTCTTCCTCTTTTCTGTACTCCTCAAAAAGGGGTTCAGGCGTGGGTGTTGGTTCCGGCGTAGGGGTGGGAAAGGCCAGGGTGCTAGCATCGCTCCAGGTTCCATCCCCCCTGAGCAGCCACTCTATAAAGTCATCTTTTTCCGGGACCACCGTTGGTATCGGAGTTGGGGTGACGGTTGGCGTTGGCGTGCCAGGAGGGTAGGTGGCGTAAGGCGTTGGAGTGGTGGTTGGCGTTGGTGTTGGGGTCGGCGTCGGCGTTGGGCTTGCTGTGGGTGTAAGGCTAGGGGTCGCCCCCGGCGTAACTATTGGTGTGGGGGTTGGGGTCGGTGTGGGTAAGGGGGGAGGGAGACATGCCATAGCTACAAGCGCTGCGGATAGCAGCACTGCCACAATTGCTGAGGCAACCCTCTTTTTGCTGAAGCTTTTAATCACGTTGCCTTCGCTTTAGGTCGACCGCTGTATTTCATCAGGGCGCAATATATCTTGCCAAAACCCTTATTAGTAACGCCCGGTGATTGCTCTCACACACTAAATCAACACCAAAAGTAGTATCCATGCGGCCAACAATACCAGCCCCAGTGCCAACATATTCCTAGCCGTTCTGGGATCCGTATCTTTGTTGACCAACCATGCAATGAGCCCACCGAGCCAGCTCAGGAATATGGGCGTCAACAATATGGGCGCCAACCACCAGAAACCTGAGACCCTTCCCGCAGGCTTGGTGGTAAAGACGTGGTCAGCGCAGGGTTGGCAGTAAAGCTTCCCTCCTAATGTAGTCTCACAAGCTTCGCAAACCAATCTTCCGCAACTAACGCATGACCCCATGGCGTCAACCTCTGGATGATAAGCACACTTCATAGATAAACCTCCCTATCTTATATTTCAAGGAATTATACATCCCTACGACTCTGCTGTCAATTCCCGTAGCTCAGAGATTAGCTTGCTTCAGGGTGTATCCGATAGTTAGCCTTCCCCTCCTCATATAGGTCCCCTCCCTGGGCATCGTTGACCACGATGGCGGGGAAGCTCTCCACCTCAAGGCGCAGGATGGCCTCAGCGCCCAAATCCTCATAGGCTACCACCTCCACCTTCTTGATCGCCCTGGCGATAAGGGCACCGGCCCCTCCGATGGCGGCGAGGTCAATCGCTTTGTGTTTTTTGATAGCCTCCTTTACCTCCTGAGAGCGGCTGCCCTTTCCGATCATCCCCTTAAGCCCTGCGGCGATGAGGCGGGGGGAGTAGGCGTCCATGCGGCCGCTGGTGGTGGGTCCTGCGGCACCGATAACCTGCCCTGGCTTGGCGGGGGAGGGACCCATATAATAAAGGGTCTGACCGCGGATGTCAAAGGGCAACCCCTGCCCACGGTCCATGGCTTCGATGAGCCTCTTGTGGGCGGCATCGCGGGCGGTATAGATGACCCCGGTGATGGAAACCTGGTCTCCTGCCCTAAGCTTCTCGATAATCTGGGGATCGAAAGGTGTGGTAATATCCATAGGCTTCCCCTTGAATTATCACCTCAGGGTTCCCACGTAGTGGGCGGTGAGCTGCCTCTTTCTAACCTCGGGATTTGTATAGTCGGGAAGAAGCATGGGGGCAACCCTATCGGTCACTATTCCTGCCTCCTCCATCTCTTTGTGATAAGCCCTAACATGATCCAGGGTTAGCTTTCCCTCCTTTGCCTTCTCCGTAGCGTAGAGGGCGGCATTTTTGCCCACAATTCTGCCAAAGACCATAACATCCAGAAGGGAATTGCCCATGAGGCGGTTCTCCCCGTGAACCCCTCCCGTCACCTCGCCGGCAACGAAAAGCCCAGGGACCGAGGTCTCACAATCGGAATTGTTCTCCAGCCCCCCGTTTTGATAGTGAAGGGTGGGATAGACCAACATCGGTTCTTTGGAGATATCGATTCCAAATCGCCTATAAAGGGTGAATTTGCCGGGAAATTCCCGCTGCACTGTTCCCTCTCCCGAGAGAAGGTCGATCATGGGGGAATCCAGCCATACCCCCAGCTTCCCGGTGGGTGTGGGAACCCCCTTTCCCTTTACCAGGCACTCCTTAATGAAGGCACCGGCCTCCACATCTCGTGGCTCTCGCTCGTTGATGAATTGCTCCCCGTCGATGTTCAGAATATTGGCTCCAGCCCCTCTAAATTTCTCGGTGATCAAGATACCTTCCGCCTGCTCCGGAAATACTATGCCTGTGGGGTGATACTGGATGGTGTGGAGGAAGGAGACCCTGACCCCGGCTCGATAACCTAGGATCAAACCATCGGCGGTGGCTCCATAGTGGTTAGTGGTCATATATCCCTGAACATGTAACCGGCCACAGCCCCCGCTGGCCAGGATTACCGCTTTAGCCTTGGCCACGAGGTACTCCTCAGTCTCCAGATTGTAGAGCAAAGCGCCGGCGCAGTGCCCGTGCTCGTTAAGGATAAGCTCCACAGCGGGGGAGAACTCCATCACCCTGATATCCTGGGAGCGATTTCTGGTCTCATCCCTGATGGTGCGCATGATTTCGGCCCCGGTTATGTCGGCGGCGTAGTGCATCCTCTTCCTAGAGGTTCCTCCGCCGTGGATGGAATGGAGCCTTCCCTCGGGGGATTTGGAGAACATCACCCCAAGGCTCTCCAACCATTGGAGAACATCGGGGGCTTCGGTAACCAGGGTATAAACCAGTTCGGGAACGTTTTTGAAATGTCCCCCTCCCATCATATCCAGGTAGTGATAGTAGGGGGAGTCTTTCGATCCCTTGGAGGCGGCTTGAATGCCCCCCTCAGCCATCATGGTATTGGCGTCGCCGTGGCGAAGCTTGGTGGCGATGATGACCTTGGCCCCCCGCTCCTGGGCGAGAAGGGCGGCGGCGGTTCCTGCTCCCCCTCCCCCGATTATCAAGACATCGGTTTCAACATCTGCCTGGGAAAGGTCGACGGCATCGGGATCGACCCTGCTTCTCGACTCCAGGAGATCGACGAGTTCATGGGCTATGCGGTAGCCCTTGCTTTGTCCTATCCTGATCTCCCTTCTCCCCTCCTCCTTATAGTCGGGGTGATACTTGAGCATCTCAGACCTCTGGGCTAGAGAGAGCATGGGGAACTCCTTTCCCTCCCTTTTTCTGGCCACCCGCTCCGGTCTGGTCCTCTCCACAATCTTGATCAGTGTTTTCAGTTCCTTAGGGTAAGGCATTTTCCCTGCTCCAACCTTTTATAGATAGCCCTTGTCCACAGGCTGCCAGTCCTCCCCAGCCATCTCGGGCTCAATCTCTCGCTCCTGATACAGGATCTTGAGGTCTTCAATACCCATTGCCATGAGTTCCTGGAGCATTTTATTGGATTTGCCCTGTCTAACCGCCTCTGCTGCTTCCTTTAAGTGGTCTGACCTGAGGGCGATCTTGCTGCCGTAGAGCCTTCTTGCAAGCTGGGCGATATGATGTTGAGGCAGCTCTCCCATGCAGCGACTGGCGCACAGCCCGCACTGGATGCAGTCGAAGGAAAGGGTGGCTGCTTGAGCGATATCGCCCTTCTTTACGGCGGCGATAACGTCCATCATCTGAACATCCATAGGGCAGACCTTAGTGCAAAGATTGCAGGCAACACAGCGGAAGACCTCAGGATATAGCTTAAAGATCTCCTCGGGGGCGGGCTTCAATTCCTCAAAGTTGTAGCTGGCCCGATTGGCGGGATAGAAGGGTATCTGGGTGAGATACATATCGGGCTCGGCTACGGTCTGGCAAGCCAAACCGACATAGAGGTGATAATCGCCAGGCTTGCGGTAGACGGTGCTGCATGCGCCACAGATGCCGCCACGGCAGCCACAGCCGCGGATAAACTTATAGCCGGCATATTCCATGGCCTTCATTATGGTGAGGCCCTCGGGGACTTCATACCTGCGCCCCATAACATAAACCGGGATCTTTTTTTCGACCACTTCCGGTGCTATCTTCTCTTCTATTGCAGCGCCTTTAGTCGAGCCTTTAGCCTTTTTCTTGCTATCTGCTCTGCTCATCCAAAACCCTCCTTAAAGGTGCAACTCCATCTACGATTCCGCCGTCTGGCTTTCCTTTCGCAGTTCCCCCAGGTCACATACCGGGCTGCTTTCACAGCTTTCGCACTCCAGCTGGAGGGTGGTATGCCCCAGGCTATATCTCTGACCCAAAAGCTGATTCACCCGGGCCACGATCTGGGAGCATTCGCTCACCCTTTGATCCTCGATCAAGAGGTGACCGCTGAGGGCATATAAGCCCGAGGTGATGGTCCAGATATGGACATCGTGAAAATCCCTCACCCCAGGGGTCTGCGTAACCCCCTGCACTACTGACCCCATATCGATATGCTTGGGGACTGCCTCTAGCAGTATATCGCTGGACTCGCGCACCAGTCGGGCAGCCCCCCAAAGGATGATGAGACCAATGAGAACGCTGATAATGGGGTCAACCACGTACCACCCGGTAAAGATTATTACTATCCCACCGACGATTACGCCCAGGGATGATAGCGTGTCCCCGGCGATGTGCAGGAACGCTCCCCTAACATTGAGGTTCTGTTTTCTCGCTCCGCGGAGGAAGTATATCCCCGCCCCATTGGCCACCAGCCCCAAAAACGCTACGGGCAGCATCACTGAGGCATTGACTGTGGGGGGGCTGAGAAACCTGTGGTACGCCTCATAGAATATGTAGAAGGAGATCAGGATTAGGATGGCGCCGTTGACCATGGCGGCTAGTATCTCGGTGCGGTGGTAGCCATAGGTTTTGGTGGCTGTGGCTGGCCTTTGCGCCACCATCATGGCGAAGAGGCTCAGCCCCAGGGCCATGGAATCGGTCAGCATGTGACCGGCATCGCCCAGGAGGGCTAGGCTGTTGCTCACGATGCCCCCGATAGCCTCCG
>JBHIBU010000003.1:0-19444 GCA_046759245.1 Dehalococcoidia bacterium
GGCCTCAGCCCAGAGGAGATGGATGCCGGGCAGGATCTCCTCATTGGAAAGGACGGGAGCAAGAATCTGTTTCAGCAGTCACCTCTCAGCGGGGTTTTTCATCAGATATTCCCTCAGCGGTTGGACGGAGAAGGTTTGGTCTCCATTGATCACGGCCTCCACAGCAGCTCTGGTGGTATCAAGGGAGGTGAAGCAAGGGATGCGCTTCTCCGCAGCGGCGCGGCGAATCTCCCACCCATCGCTCAACGGGCCGCGCTCCCCGGTGAGGGTATTGACCACCCCATCAACGGTGCCGTCGCGAATAATGTCCAGAATATTGGGGTGCCCCTCGCTTAGCTTCTTACTGATCAAGGTTACCGGAATTCCCACCGCCTTGATCATCGCCGCCGTTCCCTCGGTGGCATAGAGCTTGTAGCCAAGGGAGGCGAGATATCTAATGATGGGCACCGCTTCAGGCTTATCCTTATCGGCGATGCTGAGCAGGATCGCTCCCTGGAGAGGCAGCATCAGGTCGGCGGCAAGTAGCGCCTTGGCCAGGGCAGCGCCAAAGGTATAATCTATCCCCATCACCTCGCCCGTTGATTTCATCTCGGGACCAAGGTAGGTGTCTACGCCGCTTAACTTGGACATGGAGAAAACCGGTGCCTTGATGGCGATGAGCTTCTGACTTTTCCAAACCCCCGTTTCATAGCCCTGCTCCTTCAGGCTCTGTCCCAGCATCACCTTGGTGGCCACCCGCACCATGGGCACCCCGGTGACCTTGGAGAGGAAGGGGACGGTACGGCTGGCCCGAGGATTCACCTCCAGCACGTAGACTGTGGAACCCTCATCGCTGGGCATGATCACATACTGGATGTTCATCAGCCCTCTAACCTGGAGGGTCAAGCCAATTTGAATGGTATAGTCCACGATGGCTTCCACCTCCTGGTCGGTGAGGTTTACCCCGGGGTAGACCGCCATGGAGTCTCCGCTATGTACCCCAGCCCTCTCGATGTGCTCCATGATCCCGGGGATGAGCACCCGCTCCCCATCACAGATGGCATCCACCTCCACCTCCTTCCCCTCCAGGTACTTATCGATGAGCACGGGATGCCTGGCGTCCAGCTCTATGGCCAGGGTCATGTAGTGGACCAGCTCGCTGGCGTTATGAACGATCTCCATGGCCCTCCCCCCCAAAACATAGCTGGGGCGAACCAGAACAGGATAGCCGATGAGCTTGGCTACGTTGAGCGCCCCCTCGACGGAGGTCGACGCACCCCCTGGAGGCTGGAGGATGCCCAGTCGGTTCATCAGGTCCTCAAATCGGCGGCGGTCCTCCGCCTGATCGATGGCCTCGGCGCTGGAGCCAAGGATGGGCAGGCCACTGCGAGCCAGAGGCTCCACCAGGTTGATCGCCGTCTGCCCGCCAAATTGCACAATGGAAGAGGGAGTGAAGTTGCCCTCAGGTCCCTCGTTCTCCAGGATGTCGCGCATGCTCTCCTCATCCAGGGCCTCGAAGTAGAGGCGGTCTGAGGTATCGAAGTCGGTGGAAACCGTCTCCGGGTTGGAGTTGACGATGATGCTCTTGAAACCAGCCTCCTGAAGGGCCCAGGCCGAATGAACGCTACAGTAGTCGAACTCGATGCCCTGACCGATGCGAATTGGACCACTGCCAATGACCACCGCCTTATTCCCCTCCAGGGGCTCAGCCTCGTTCTCCCTCTCATAGGTGCTATAGAAGTAGGCGGTCTCGGCAGCGAACTCGGCAGCACAGGTGTCCACCATCTTATAGACGGGGAGGATATGCCAATTGTGGCGCGAGGCTCGCACCTGCTCGGGAAGTCGATCCGCCAGGGTCCCTATCTGCTCGTCGGAGAAGCCGAGGCGTTTCGCCTCCCAAAGAAGCTGGGGCGTCAGTGGCTCGGAGAGGAGACGCCTCTCCATCTCCACAATGTTCTGGAACCTATCCATAAACCAGGGGTCGATCCCGGTTTGCTGTGATAGCTCCTCGGGGCTTGCCCCACGCCTCAGCGAGGCCATGAGCCCCCAGAGGCGGAGGTCGCTGGGCTCCAGGGGGAAGCGATCCCTCCAGCTCGGGTCCTCCCAGAGGAGGGACTTAGCCCCCATCTCCAGGGAGCGCACCGCCTTTTGCAATGCCGCCTCGAAGCTGCGGTCGATGGCCATCACCTCGCCGGTGGCCTTCATCTGGGTGCCGATGGTGCGGTCCCCGGAGGCGAACTTATCGAAGGGCCAGCGTGGGATCTTGACCACGCAGTAGTCCAGGGCGGGCTCGAAGGCGGCCATGGTCTCCCCGGTGACCCTGTTCACGATCTCATCCAGCCTTTTGCCCACGGCGATCTTGGCGGCGACGCGAGCGATGGGATAGCCGGTTGCCTTGGAGGCCAGGGCCGAGCTACGGCTGACCCGGGGGTTGACCTCGATGACATAGTAGGGGGGGCAGCCATTTTGCAGATGCTCGTAAACCTCGCTGCTTCCCGACGGAGGCCAGCGCTCGGCCACCACCGGATGCGGCGCCAGGGCAAACTGAATATTGCATCCCCCCTCAACCCCCAGGGCACGGATGATATTGAGGCTCGCCGAGCGCAGCATCTGATACTCATTGTCCGATAGGGTCTGAGATGGGGCGACTACGATGCTATCGCCGGTATGCACCCCCATGGGGTCGATGTTCTCCATGTTGCAGACGGTGATGCAGTTGTCGGCCCCGTCCCGCATCACCTCATACTCGACCTCCTTCCAGCCGACGACGCTCTCCTCGACGAGGATCTGATGGACGGGGCTCACCGCCAGCCCGATAGAGGCGATGAACTCGAACTCCTCCATGGTGGTGGCATGGCCGCCACCGGTCCCGCCCAGGGTGTAGGCGGGGCGAATCACCACCGGCAGACCGATAGCCTCAACGGCCCGGCGCGCCTCCTCCATATCGGTGGCGATGGCGCTTTCGGGCGTCGGCTCGCCGATCTCCTGAAGCATCTGCTTGAAAAGCTGCCTGTCCTCCGCCCTGCGGATGGTGTCTATAGGGGTGCCCAGGGAGCGCACATCGTATTTATCGAAGATGCCGGCGTTGGCCAGGTCAACGGCTAAATTGAGCCCGGTCTGGCCGCCCAGGGTGGGCAGCAGCCCATCGGGGCGCTCGCGCTCGATTATTCGTCCTACCACATCCACAGTTAATGGCTCAATGTAAACTATGTCGGCGATGCCCTCGTCGGTCATGATGGTGGCCGGGTTGGAGTTGACCAGCACGGAGGTCACGCCCTCCTCGCGGAGCGCCTTGCACGCCTGGGTGCCGGCGTAGTCGAACTCCGCCGCCTGCCCGATGACGATGGGCCCGGAGCCAATTACGAGGACTTTGTTAATCTTGTTGCTCATTCAGGTTTTACCGCCTTTATGAGCCCAAAGGCTGTTAACTCCTTAGCAACTTTAATGAAAGCTTTGTCCATGCTTTGCGGCTTAAAACGCTCCCGAACTTTCTCACTTATATTTGTAGGAAACTTAGTACCGCTCTCTATCAAATATACTATTCTGCTGGAAAACTTCTCCTGAAATCTGCCAATTTCATTAAGCACATTTCCTCTAGGAATAAACTCCCCCGTGTTACCATCAAGATCACCCTTAGTGGCCAAGACTATCGCACAATCGCATCGGTCTAAACACCACTTTACTTGCTCACCGATTGACCTACCCTCACTCGGCTCATCTTCCACTACTAGCGGCTTTACGCCCAGTGCGGACAGAAAATCACAAAGTTTTGTAAGCGCAGGTGATTTCCCGCCATGAGCGATGAAGGCTCTGGGTGGTGCTAAAGCTGTAACAGTTGTCACGCTTTCAGGCAGCGTTGGCGATTGTAAATTGCCGATAGCTTTATTCACCGCAGTGATAGCACTATTCATCAGTGCAAGAAAGGCTTCCGGGCTAAATTGTGAAGGGCTAAATATCGAATTGAATGCCTCATACTCTCTGCCTGAGAGAGGCACAACTGCCCGACCACCATATTTCTCAATTACCGTGCTAAGATATCCGCAGCCGCGCTGCAAATTTACGCGAAGGGTCTCAAAAGCTTCGACCTGCTGTGCCCTTGGTCGTTTCGCTTTAGCGAGCTTTAGAACAAGGTCTCCATACTCAACAAGCCCTCTGTAAAGAGCATCTAGCTGTGTTGTGATTTCGCGTTTATCCGCTTCGCTGAGTGACATCACTTCACCCCCTCACCATCTCCAGCAAGCGCTGGAAGCAGTTGACCGTGTCATCGTTGAGATTTATGTGGCTCAGTTCAAGTCCTCCCTTCAAAGTGCTCGTATCCACAGCAAATTCGTGATTTTGGGCGGTTATATGCATCCGATCAATTTCTTAATCATATACAGGGTGATTTGCCCCTCTATGCCCGAATTTGAGCTATCCACCATCATCGCCGATCTACTAAGGCCATCCTCAACTACCAAATTCGCTTTTTGGGTCAAATCTGGCACCTGCCTCGCGGCCAACCGTCTCTATTTTCACGGCATCTTCCTGATAAACAACCTCCCCTCGGCATATGGTGGCCATCACCCTCCCCTTGAGGAGACAGCCAGCGAGGGGTGTGTTCTTGCCTTTGGAGGCGAAAGCGGACGGGTCAACGACCCACTCCGCCATTGGATCGAAGATCGTTACATCCCCGGGGGCGCCCACCCTTAGCGTGCCCAGGTCGCTCTTGCCAAGGACTTTCGCCGGCTCAAAGGTGAGCTTCGAAATTAGCGTTGCCAGATCAATCTCGCCACCATGAACCAGGGCGAGAAGGCTCCCCAGCGCCGTCTCCAGGCCGCTGATGCCAAAGGCGGCGCTGTCGTAATCACACATCTTATCCACATCGTCATGGGGGGCATGATCGGTGGCAATGGCATCGATCACCCCCTCCCTCAAAGCGGCGATCAATGCTTGAATATCCTTTGCCGTGCGCAAAGGTGGGTTTACCTTGGCGTTGGTGTCATAGCCCATAACCCTTTCCTCGGTGAGGGTCAGGTGGTGGGGGCTGACCTCGGCGGTAACCGGGATTCCCTTTTCTTTGGCGCGTCGGATCAGAGCGGCGGAGCCTGCGCTGCTCACATGGGCGATATGCACCCTCCCTCCCGTCATCTCGGCGAGGGCGATGTCGCGGGCGACCATGATCTCCTCAGCGACAGCGGGCATCCCCTTGAGCCCCAGCCTGGCAGAGACCCAGCCCTCATTCATCACCCCACCTTGCGAAAGCGAAACGTCCTCACAATGGTCAATGAGGACCAGGTCGAAAGAACGGCTGCACTCCAGAGCGTAGCGCATCAGTTGAGCATCCATCACCGGATCGCCATCATCGCTCAAGGCCACCACCCCTGCCCCGGCGAGCTCGCCCATGTCCACCATCTCCTCGCCCTTTCGCCCCCTGGTGATACATCCTATAGGCAATACCCGGACCACCCCTTCAGCAGCCGCCTTTTTCTGGATGAATTCCACCATCGCCCTGGTGTCGATGGGGGGCTCGGTATTGGGCATGCAACAGATGGTGGTGAACCCCCCTCTTGCTGCGGCGCGGGTCCCGGTGGCGATGGTCTCCTTCTCCTCAAACCCCGGCTCCCGAAGGTGGCAGTGGAGGTCGATAAAGCCGGGGGATACGATCATCCCTTCGGCATGAAGCAGGGAGAAGGGCTCCTCAGGCAAGGCTTCCCTTGCCTTCCCAACCCGGGCGATGCCCCCTGCGGCGATGAGAAGGTCGCCAACCATATCGATTCCCTGGCTGGGGTCGATGATCCGCCCACCGAGGATGAGCAAAGGCTCCATCATCGCTTGGCACCCCCCCGCGCCTTCTTGGGAGTAGTGGCGTATTGGCTACGCTTGAACCCCTGAGCTCTAGCTTCGCGTTCCGAACCGAAAATGATCAGGTTCTCCGCTTTGATTCGCTCCAGCATGAAACTATCGGAGCTATAGTATCTCTTACTCTCCAAAATGCCTTGATGCCACTTAGAGCTGGCGATACATTGAGGATGGGTTTCATGTTCACAGTAGAAACACCTCAGCGTCAAAGGCTTGGTTTTTATTATTTTGAACTCAGGCTTAATATACCTTGTCTCTGTTTCCTGCACAGACACGCACTTTGGGTTTTGGCACTGGACCCCAGAATCGCGTTTATAGAGGGGATAGTCTATCTGGAGAAGAGTCTCCTTCTCAGGGAGATCAACCTTCTTAACCCCCAGGAGTAGGGCCACCAGTGCCATTCTAACAGGCACTCCCCGTGCCGCCTGTTCGAAGTACATACTTCGCGGGTCGGCATCTATCTCATAGGCAAGCTCATCGATGCGGGGCAAGGGGTGCATGACTAAGGTGCGCTCGAGCCCTTTCCCTTTAAGGAGACGAGCATTTATCACCGGGTAGTCCTTTTTTGAAACTGCACCCCGACCTACATCCTCAGCCCTTTCCTTTTGCCACCTGGTGACATAAATGGCACCCTCGCTGATGTCGATCTTAATCTGGACGCCGGGCATAAGTGCCAGTTGATGGGAATCACTGGGCGTAACATATATCGCATCCACACTTTGGCCTGCCACCGTCTGTGTAACCGAGTGTAGGTCATCGGCAGGAGCCTTTAGCAGTTTGCCACCGTAATCTTGAGTTAATTTGCCCAGCACATGTGGAGGCATCTCTAGTCCTGGCCCGGGACAAAAATAGATTCTTGCAGCGCCAAACCGGGCCAGCGCGTAGATAAGGGAATGTATTGTGCGGCCATATTTCAGGTCTCCACATAAAGCGATCTTCAAACCCTTGACCTGTTGCCTCTCTTTCTTGAGGGTGTACAGATCGCATAAGGTTTGAGTCGGATGCTCGTGGCTGCCGTCGCCGGCGTTTATCACCGGAACCCCAGCGTAGTCGGCAGCCACCTTGGCTGCTCCCTCCCACGGGTGCCTGAGCACGATTATATCGGCGTAACTCCCGACCACCCTCGCCATATCAGCGATGCTTTCGCCCTTTGCCAGCGAGGTGGCCCCTATTTCCACTGCAGATACTACGCTACCCCCCATCCTGTGCATCGCAGCCTCGAAGGATAATCTAGTCCGCGTGCTGGGCTCAAAGAAAAGGGTGGCCATTATCAAGCCGGTGCAAAGGTTCCGTTGCTCCGGCATCGATTGGGATATTTCCTCTGCCACAGAGAAAACTGCCTCGATCTCCTGGTTAGAAATGTCGTCTATGGTTACCAGGTTTCTCTTCGCTAAACTCATGCCCAACCCCTCCCCTGCAAGATAAAAATGCTATCTCTTAGCCATCGACCGTCGCTCGCCTACCCCTTCTACAATGGCTACCTCGTCCCTGCCATCGGTTTCCTTGAGCCGCACCTCAACATCCTCATATCTTGATGTGGGCATGTTCTTTCCTATATAGTCGGCACGGATGGGGAGTTCACGATGGCCGCGGTCAACAAGCACCGCCAACTGAATGGAGCGGGGTCGCCCGAAATCGATGACGGCATCCATGGCAGCGCGGATGCTCCGCCCGGTAAAAAGGACGTCATCGACCAGAATGACGCTCTTGCCGGCGATGTCGGTGGGAATAACTGTGGGACGAACTGGGGGCTGCCGCCCCAGGGAGGAGATGTCATCACGATAAGGATTGATATCCAGGGCACCGACGGGGATCTCCACCCCCTCGAATTCCTTTATGTTTGCCGCAATCCTCCTCGCCAGGGGCACACCACGAGTGTGCATCCCGATAAAAATAGTGCCATCGCACCCTTGGTTCCTCTCCACAATCTCGTGAGCAATGCGGGTTAGGGCACGGCGGATGTCCGCCTCATTCAGGATCACTTTTTCAGACATCAAAAAAAATCCCCTTGCCGATTTGCTGGCAAGAGGATTTAAGATCGCCCTTTATTAACTTTGCCATTTCCCCTTGCCAGCCTCTCAGGACTGATTTAAAGGTTCAACCGCTCCTCACTTCTAACATTCATTATATCACTTCTTCGCCGTCTTTTCAACCCTTTTTCCAACATTTTGCAATGGTTCATCGAAACCAATTCTGGCCGTCAAAGTAAAACGAACGCTCAGGGCAAAAGCTGCTCCACCCTCTCCCAGATGAGGCGCTGGACCTCCTTCTTGGGCAGAGAGCCATCAACGACCAGCCAGCGCTCCGGCTCCGCTGCCGCCATCTCCAGATAGCACTGCCTCACCCGCCGATGAAAGGCGATCTCCTCTCTTTCAAATCGATCGCGCAACTTCTTCCTCTTAAGTCCCTGTTCCGCGGCGATGTCCAGCAGTACAATGAGGTCGGGTCGCAGTCCCTGAGTGGCAATGTCATTGAGGGTTTCGATGAGGTCGAGAGAGAGGCCCCGCCCGCAGCCCTGATAGGCGATGGTGGAGTGGAAGAAGCGGTCGCAGATAACAATAGAACCCCCATCCAGGGCGGGGCGGATCACCTGAGAAACCAGATGAGCACGGGAGGCATTGAAGAGCAGGAGCTCGGTCAGGGGATCGGTCTCCCCTTTTTCGTTCTCCCCCTTCCCACTTCCTCCCGTTCCCTTGAGCCAGCGACGCAAAACGTTGCCCAGGGGTGTGCCCCCGGGCTCGTGGGTGAGGATTGCGGGGATGCCCGCACTCAAAAGGCGCCGATAGAGCGCCCTTGCCTGGACGCCCTTTCCTGAGCCCTCTCCGCCTTCAAAGGTGATGAACAGGGACAATAGCTACCTCAGCTTCTTTATTATTGCGTCCTCGACCTAACGGCGCAGGGCGCGCCCTTGTGAGATAGGGTGAAAATCTGCATCACCAAAGGATTGAGGTGTCATACTCAAGTGGAAGTCATGCCTACCCAAAAACTTAGAAGCAGCATGTTTATGCCACTGGCTCCTTGACTTCAACAATTAAAGACTCAACACCTGATTCTTCAGGTATAGGCTCGTTATAGGCTTTGCAGGATTCCAGGTACAGCTCGATTGCCTCCTTGGCCATAGCTATCGCCTCTTCTCTGGTCTCTCCTTGAGTGTAGCACCCGGGGAGAGCGGGCACTTCCACAGAATAGCCACCTTCCTCTTCGGGCACAAGGATAACAGTATATTTCAACACGATTAGCCTCCTACAGAAGCTTCTTGATCTCCTCTGCTGAAAGCCCTGCCTTTTTCAAGATGTTACCTAAAGTTCCAGGCTTCACCGGCTTTCCATGGACAGGGATGATTATCTTGGCGCTGGGTCTGCCTTCATGTCTCATAACAACATGGCTGCCACGGGTGCGGTCAATATACCAGCCTTCCTTCCTAAGGGCGCTTACCAGTCTATCACCTTTTACTTGGGGTAGCCTAGACATGCTATATGAACCCCGTACTGTGATTATAGCACAGATAGGTGGATTTACCCGAACCCTCTCCGCCTTCAAAGGTGATGAATAACCTCAAATGCTACCTCGCGTTTCTCAATGGTTATTGCTTTCAACGGCAGGCTTGGACTTGACCCTAACAATCACCCCCTACCATGACAGGCCGGGCACCGCCCAGAATTCCCACACCAAGCGCACGCCATCTCACGCCGCCTAACTAACGAGATTACCTCCGCAAGAGAGCCCAAAGCCCACTAATGACAATCCCAGCTACAGCCACACCCACGATCTTAGCTGCCGCGCCGAAGTCTTGAATTGCTAAGATGATCAGGCCTATTACAAGAATTGGCCCGGCAATCAAGGTGAAGACTCGCCAACGTTTTTTCTCCGCCCGAGGTTTTTTCTCCACTTTGAACACCCCATTTTTAAGACTTCTTTGGCGCGCAGTCTACCACCCTCCAAAATTCCAGTCAATTATCTAACGGAGAGCGTCGGTATCTTAGAAGAGCACGCCTACCCCTCCCCCACCTCCCCGCCGCGAAATATCCGCACCCTTCTCCGCGGCTCGCGGCCAGTGCTCTGCGAGAAAAGGCTGCAGCGCTCCGCTAGCTGGTGCTGGAGCATCCTGAGATAGGAATTCTGGGGGCTGAGCTCCACGGATTGTTTCCCCTCCATCACCTGGGCAATGGCCTGCTCCGCCTCCGCGATGGCAGACTTGAAAGGATCGGTGGTGCTCTCCATCTCAAATATGCTAGCCAGAGACCGCTGCATGTGGGAGATTTTGTTGCTTTTGAGGACATAGATGGGGACGCCTGCGGCCTCGGCATCGCGGATGGGTTGTGGCTTCCTGTGATAATAGCTTTTCGAGGTCATGACAAGGCTTGCCTCCGCCGGATCAGCCACTACCTTTGTCGGTAGCCCCATCCCCTTCATCGCTTGCTCCAGGCGGCTGCGATTGATGCCAAAGGGGTAGATCCTTGGCGGCGCAGGGGTAAGCCCTTTACCTACCCTGGGCTTCACGGGGGGTGCCATCTGTTCCCTTCTCACCTCATCGGTCTCATCCAGCCAGCGAACCTCGGGATGGATGGGGCGCCCGCGGAGCATGGCGTCAACCACCGCAGCCACATCGGAGTGAATGGCCACGTGATACCAGTCCTGAATCTCAACCACAATGTCGAAGGTGGACGGTGCCTTTCGCTCCAGGATGGACTTCTGGGTGCCTCGCCTCTTTGCCTCCTCATCACCCAGGGTCACCGTCTGCACGCCGCCAATGAGGTCGGAGAGGGTGGGGTTCATGATCAGGTTGTCAAGGGTGTTTCCATGGGCCGTGGCCACAAGCTGCACGCCCCGCTCGGCGATGGTGCGCGCCGCCTGAGCCTCAAGCTCGGTGCCGATCTCGTCGATGACGATCACCTCGGGCATATGATTCTCCACCGCCTCGATCATTACCGCATGCTGGAGCCGGGGGGTGGGCACCTGCATCCTTCTGGCACGCCCGATGGCAGGATGGGGGATGTCGCCATCGCCGGCGATCTCGTTGGAGGTATCGACGATAACAACCCGCTTCTCCAGGTCGTCGGCAAGCACCCGAGCCACCTCACGGAGCATGGTGGTCTTGCCCACCCCGGGTCTGCCCAAAAGCAGGATGCTCTTCCCCGATCGGATCAAGTCCTCGATAATCACTATGGTGCCGAAGACCGCCCTGCCCACGCGGCAGGTGAGGCCAACGATTTGCCCCTCGCGGTTTCTGATCGCTGAGATGCGATGCAGGGTGCGTTCGATGCCGGCACGGTTATCGCCGCTAAAGGCACCGATACGGGAGACGATGTATTCGATATCCTCGATAGTGACCTCTCGGTCGCTGAGCACCACCTCTCGACCCTGGTAGCGCACCTCGGGGGGTCGACCCAGGTCCATGACCACCTCCAGGAGCTCACTGCTATCCTCCCCCTTCAGCGGTTGAGCGATTTTGGGGGGCAACCTCTCCAGCAAGCAATCCAGATCATCGGTAATTCTCTTAAACATCGCCTTCCCTCACTATGCCCTCATCGGCATAAAAGATGGCTCTCTCACTCTGAGGGCGATCTCTCTTACCAGTGTGGAGTACTCCGCCACCTCCTCGAATTCTAATCTCTCCAAAAGCACCCTTAATTGCCCTTGAAAGGCTGAAACAATACAGAGTATCGAGGACTTTCCATCGAGGTAGGTTAAGCCATAGCTCACCAGCCATTCAAGTTCATCCTGGGCACAGGGGTGAAAAAGGATTTCAAAACAGCCCATCCCTCCGGCGACACTAATTCGCAACCATGCCACCAGGCTGCCCTGCTTTTCGAGGACGAATTCCCTGTGCCGCTCCAGCCATGACCAGCGATCCCTGCTCTCCTGCCACTCCTCCAGGGTCATCCCCTCGGCGGTACGCACCGCAAGGGGGACAGCGACACCATATAAACCAAAGAGGCTGTATTCATCAGCTCTTGACCTGGGGCGAAGGAGATAATGCCGCGGCGCTTCAGCAGGCCCCCGCCCCCCCTCTCCACCATAGCGGAAGAGGTAGTCCTTGATATAGCACGAAAAGCCGGCACGCCTCACCCCATCGAAGAGAGGGCTGGTGGCGGGGAGGCGAAGAAAAATCTTCCTCACCCCCTTCTCTCCAGCGGCAGCGCTCGCTTTGTCCAAGAGGGCAAGGCAGCGCTCCTCATCATCAACCTGAAGATAGTCGATCTGCCAAGCGGTGGGACGGGAGCAACTCTTAGTGGAGACCACACCGAGGATGCGACCTCGGTCCAGCGAGACCCAGGTGTGCCGTCTTCCCTTCAAGGGAAGCCAGTGCTCAAGCAAAGCCTCCGCGGATAGAAGGCTTGCTCTGCGTAGCCGGTCCCTGGTTATCGCCTCATTGGCAAGCGCCCTTCGGGAGAAGAAAGGGAGGGACAATAGGTCGGTGGGATAAAGGGGTCGAATCATTTCCTGCCCGCTCACCTCCTATCGTGGACAATGCTTAAGAAGTATTCATGGAGCCTGAGGTCGTTGGTCAGCTCAGGATGGAAGGCCAAAGCGACCATGCTCCCCTGCCTTGCGGCAACGCCCATGCCATCGGGCAGCCGGGCCAGCAACTCCACACCGTCCCCCGCCCTTTCAATAAATGGGGCTCGAATAAAAACGCCACGAAATGGGGGCTCTCCAATAACAGGGATCTCAAGGTCGGTCTCAAAGCTATCCACCTGCCTACCAAAGGCGTTACGCCTCACCTCTATATCCATGACCCCCAGGGGCTCCAGATTCAACCCAGAGTCGCCCTTGGCAAGCAGGATCATGCCAGCACAGGTCCCCAATATGGGAAAGCCCTCTTTAGCAAGCCCCCTCACCGGTTCGGTAAGGTCGTATTCCTTCATCAGCTTGCCGATGGTGGTGCTTTCCCCACCGGGGATGATCAGCCCATCCAATCCCTCCAACTCCTTGGCTAAGCGGACAGGGAAGGCTTCCACATCGAGGCGGCGCAAGAGAGCGATATGCTCTGAGACGGCACCCTGCTGGGCGAGAACGCCGATCCTTTTCATGCTACCACCCTCTGGGAGCCAGGAGCTCATCCTGGGGGATAGTCCTTATATCAAGACCAGGCATGGCCATGCCAAGACCCTTAGAGACCTCAGCGATGATCCCGGGGTCGCGATAATGGGTGGTGGCTTTAACAATGGCCCTGGCCCTCACCTCCGGGTCGCTGGACTTGAAGATCCCGGAGCCAACGAAGACCCCCTCAGCGCCCAGTTGCATCATCAGTGCTGCATCCGCCGGCGTAGCCACCCCTCCTGCGGCGAAATTCACCACCGGCAACCTTCCCGTTTTGTGCACCTCGATCACCAACTCCAGGGGGGCGCCCAAGGCTTTAGCCTCAGCCATCAGCTCCTCGCTGGTCATGCTCTGAATCTTGCGGATTTCGTCCATAACCGCCCTCATATGCTTGACCGCCTCCACAATATTTCCCGTGCCCGCTTCCCCCTTGGTCCTGATCATCGCCGCCCCCTCGGCGATGCGCCTTAGCGCCTCACCTAGGTCGCGACAGCCACAAACGAAGGGCACCTTGAAGTCGTGCTTCCAGATGTGATGGCTTTCATCGGCTGGGGTCAGCACCTCAGACTCGTCCACAAAGTCCACGCCCAGGGCCTCAAGAACCTGGGCCTCCACAAAGTGCCCGATGCGGCATTTGGCCATCATCGGGATCGAGACCGCCTCCATGATGGCCACAATCACTGCGGGGTCCGCCATGCGGGCTACCCCTCCCGCAGCCCTGATGTCGGCAGGAACCCGCTCCAGGGCCATCACCGCACAGGCCCCCGCCTCCTCAGCTATCTTGGCATGCTCCGCGGTGACCACATCCATGATCACACCGCCCTTCAGCATCTGCGCCAGCCCGCTCTTCACCGTCCATGTCCCTCTATCCATGCCGCCTCTCCCTCAGGAATTAGAAATTTATATTATTCTACTATCGCTGGCTATATTTAGCAAGTGCCCTTTGCCAACTTAGCTTAAACCCCTGTCCTGTCCCTTGCCAGTGCTCAGGCGGGCAAGATTCATTATTTGGATGCTGCCTAGAGTATCAGTCCTTCCCTTGACTAGCCAAGGGAAAGCATGATTTAATAGAGATGCTAATATTGAGCGAGATTGCCCCACCCTTCATCAGTCCTTCAGCAGTCTTCAACATAAACTCTCAAACCAGGAGGTGGTCGATGGAATATCCTGAAACCAAAAGTTCAACAACTACTGGGTCGGGGATTCCGGCAAAGGATGTATATACTCCTGAGGATACAAAAGGCCTTGTTTACGATAAAGACGTAGGCCTCCCCGGCAAAGAGCCCTATACCAGGGGAATCTATCCCAATATGTATCGCGGGAAGCTATGGACGATAAGACAATTCTCAGGCTTTGGCACGCCAGAGGAAACAAACCAGAGGTTTAAACATGAATACGATTTGGGACAGATGGGATTTAGCATAGCCTTTGACTCCGTAACTGAAAGCGGGATTGACTCCGATGACCCGCGCGCCAGAGCCGATGTAGGAGCTGGAGGGGTACCGGTTAATTCGCTCGAGGATATGGAGACGTTGTTTGAGGACCTCCCCATAGATAAGGTGAACACAGCAGTGGTTGCCTCACCATGGACCTCTTGCCCGCTGACGGCGATGTATTTTGTAATGGCTGAGAAGCGGGGAATACCGATAAGCCAACTGGATGGCACAACACAGAATGATCTCGTCCTGTTTACCTCCTGCTGCAATCTCATAGACATAATTCCTCCCCACCATATGATAAGGCTGTGTGTTGACCTGGTGGAATGGTGTGCCCAGCATGTGCCCAAATGGCATCCGGTGAGCTTTGCTTCCTATAACTACCGTGAGAACGCCATTACCGCCTATCAAGAGATAGGGATCGTCTTTGCGCTGGCCATAGCCTTCATCGAGGAAGAACTGCAAAGAAATAGACTCGACATCGATGACTTTGCCCCGGTGTTAAGCTTCCATCTGGCAGCACATAATGACTTCCTTGAGGAGATCGCCAAGTTCAGAGCAGCGCGGAGAATGTGGTACCGGATAATGAAGGAGCGATACAACGCTCGCAACCCGCGCTCCCTTATGTTCAGATTCCATGTTCAGACCTCGGGCTCTACCCATACCTATCAGCAGCCGCTGAACAATATCGTTCGCGTTGCCTACCAGATACTGGCTGCTGCTTTAGGTGGCGCCCAGTCCATTCATGCCAACTCCTTTGATGAGGCTATTTGCCTACCCACAGATCAGAGTATATTAACGTCAATACGAACACAGCAAATCGCCCAGTATGAGGCAAACGTTGGCTGCACAGCTGATCCTCTTGGTGGCTCTTACTATTTGGAATGGCTGACCAGCGAGTTGGAGAGCCAAGCCTGGGAGTATCTGGCAAGAATAGAGGAGCTTGGCGGTGTGGTCTCTGCCCTGAAGTCAGGGTGGCTTCACCGCGAGTTTGCCAAAGCGATGAGAGAATATGAAACAATGGTAGCTACAGGTGAAACCAAAATTGTCGGGGTTAACTGTTTTCAGCTAGATGAGGAGCCTTATCAGATGCCAGTTTTCCGCCCCAATCCCCAAAGCGGGGAGATACAGAAGGCTAAGCTGGAAAGGTTAAGAAAGGAGCGGGATGGGCGCAGGGTGGAGCAGGCGCTGGCAGAGCTGGGCCGAGCCACCGAGGCTGGGGAGAACGTGATGCCTGCGGTAATAGAAGCGGTCAGGGCCTATGCTACCTTGGGTGAAATATGCAATGTATGGCGTAGGGTATTTCCCCTGTGGAAGGTACCCATAGTGGTTTAGCCTGGGGCAATTCCTCCTTGGCGAGTACGAAGACGAACGAAAAGCGGGAACACATCAGGGTACTAATGGCAAAACCGGGCTTCGATGGCCACTGGCGCGGAGCCACGGTGGTGAGCTTGGCATTGCGTGATGCCGGAATGGACGTGATTTACACCGGCAATCTACCCCCTGAGGAGATAGTTGAGGCTGCTATTCAGGAGGATGTGGATGTCATCGGTCTAAGTATCCTTGCTGCCGGGCATATGAAGCTAATTTCAGAGGTGATTCAACTGCTTCGAGACAAGGGTGTAACAGACACGCTGGTGGTAGTTGGCGGGACTATTCCCCAAGAGGACATTCCAAAGTTGAAAGAAATGGGAGTCGCTGAGGTTTTCCATCCCGGCTCAAGGCTTGAGGCCATTGTTGATTACGTTAGAAATAATGCGTGCAGAGGGGGTAACCCCTCTATCCCCCAAAAACAGCGACCTTCAAAATAGGGCACATGCCATCCCTCAGGGAAGTTTGGTCAGCAATCCTCCTTTGATCGCGTCAGCAAATCATCTAGTGCCCTATGCTTTATCTCATCCAAACCCATTGACAATTGGTGTTGACCAGAGTAGAATTCGCCGCTAAAGAAGCCAACATAAAGCGAGGTGTTCAAGCATGGGGGATGAAAGGCCTTTCGAGCCGGTACCCAGGACGCGACCAGGGGACGAGGTGCTTCGGAGAAGGAGGAGGCCTCGGCGCAGGCTGAGAATTGCGCCTGATATCCCTGAGGTTTTTCGAATCCTCAGAGACATCGTTACCCAAACACCCCTTCTGCCCATCCTGTCCATTCTTCTCGTTCTTTTCCTGCTCTTCACCACAGGGTTGTACTTCGTGGAGCGGGGCGTGAACGAATCCCTGGATTCCTATGGCGAGGCGTTGTGGTGGAGTATCGCAGCCATGCAAACCATGGGCTCGACGGCTAACCAACCGATAACCACTGCGGGAAAGACAATTGGCGGCATTTGGGCGATTGTGGGCACCATGCTTTTCTTTGGCGCTGTAATCGCCAGCGTCACCGCCTATTTCATCTACTCAAGGCAGCGTCCATCGCGGCAGATCATAGCTACTGTCCAATATAACCTGGGAAGATTGGAGGAGCTATCTCTGGACGAGCTGGAGGTGCTCAAGGAGACCACCGATGGGCTTATCGATGCCCAGATAGGAAGGCTCAAGCAAGGGTCATCGGGGTGATGGCCGATAATTGGCGATGCAAAATCATTGCAGGAATCGGTGGCAGGGATTATAATGTGCTTCTTGGAGGGCAAAGCCAGGTAGTGAGCCCATGGAAATACCCAAGACTTTAGTGCCGGTGAGCGGGGAGAGGGTGGATGAGGAGGTGATTAAACTGGCCTGCACCATAGCCAGGAGAAGGAAAGGGGAGGTCTACGTGGTCTATGTGATTCAGGTGAAACGGGCCCTCCCCTTGGATGCCGAGATCGAGACAGAGACACAAGAGGGGGAAAAGGTACTCAAACGCGCCGAGCGTATTGCCGATGAATTGGACTACCATGTGGAAACAGATCTCCTTCAGGCGCGCGAGGTGGGACCTGCTTTGGTGGATGAGGCGGTGGAACGGGGTGTCGATTTAATTATCATGGGTATAAACTATAAGAAGCGCTTTGGTGAATTCCACCTGGGGAGCACTGTGCCCTATGTGCTCAAGAATGCCCCCTGTCGAGTTTTGCTTTGGCGCGAACCCATAGAGGAGTGGGGGGAAGCATGAACGTGGTTATCATGGGCTGCGGAAGGGTTGGCGCCCAGCTAGCGGCATTTTTGGATGAAGATGGACATAAGGTGGCCATTCTGGACGTGGAGCCCTATAGTTTTAGAAGGCTTCCTTCCACCTTTCAGGGCACAGCCTTGGTGGGCGATGGCACCGACGAGGACTCGCTTAAAAGGGCGGGAATAGAGGAGGCGGATGCCTTTGTGGCGGTGACTCAAGGGGATAACCGCAATGTAATGGCCGCTCAGATAGCGAAGCATATTTACAATGTGCCCAAGGTGGTTTGCCGCATTTATGACCCACTGCGTGAGGAGATGTACTACGCCCTGGGTCTGGAAACCATCAGTCCCACCACGGTAGGGGCACGACTTTTGAGAGATGTAATCGTGGGCTAAGGGGGCTTTGATGTATATCATCGTCGTCGGCGGGGGAAAGGTGGGCTACTATCTCTCCAAGACATTGCTCAGCGAAGGGCATGAGGTGTTGATCCTGGAAAAAGATGCTAAAAAATGCGAGTCCATCACTGAGGAGCTAGGTAGCGTGGTCATGCGCGGCGACGGCTGCGAGGCAAGAACCCTCGCCGATTCCGGGACGGAGAGGGCAGACATGCTCATCGCGGTGACCAACGAGGATGAGGACAACCTGGTGGCCTGTCAGGTGGCAAAGTACAAGTTCAAGGTGCCGCGCACCATCGCTCGTATCAACAACCCTAAAAATGAAGCGCTTTTCAAGAAACTGGGCATCGATGTCACGGTAAGCAGCACCAATCTCATCCTGGAGCATATCGAGGAGGAGGTGCCCACCCACCCCCTGGTTCACTTGCTCACCCTTAAAGGGGGCAGGTTGGAGATTGTGGAGGTGAAGATCCCTCAAAATTCCTCGGTAGCGGGGAAGAAGTTGAAGGAGATCAACCTTCCCCCCGATAGCGTGATCTGCCTCATGATCGGAAAGTGGGGGGCACAGGTGCCATCGGGAGATACCATTTTGGAGGCTGAGGCTCAGGTGATCGCCGTAACCAGGCCTGAGGCGGAAGAGGCATTGAGGGCGGCACTAACAGGTAGCTAATCCCTTCAGAGGTGAGCATGGCAAAAAGGATTGCATATCTAGGGCCGCCGGGAACCTTCACCGAAGAGGCGGCGCTTCTTTATGATGAAACCGCCCAGCTCGTTCCCTTCCCCAGCATCCCTGCGGTCGCGGTCGCTGTCGATTCAGGGATGGCTGATGAGGGGGTGGTGCCCATCGAGAACAGCATCGAGGGATCGGTCACCGATACCCTTGACCTTTTGATCCATGAATCGAGGGTGCTCATCAGAAAGGAACTGGTTCTGCCCATCGAACATCACCTTTTGGTCAAGCCAGGGACCCAGGTGAGTGAGGTGAAGGCGATCTTCTCTCATCCCCAGGCGCTGGGGCAATGTCGCCACTTCATTGAGCGCTGCTTTCCCAAAGTGGAGATAGTGGCCGCCCTCTCAACCGCCGCCGCTGTGGAGGAGATGATGACCTCTGATTATCCCGCGGCTGCCATCGGAACCAGGCGAGCAGCACAGCTTTACGGGGCGGAAACCTCAGCCAAAGGGATTCAGGATCAGGCCTCCAATGTCACCCGCTTCGTGGTCCTGGCCCCCTCAGACCATCCGGCAACGGGCTGCGACAAGACCTCGCTTTGCTTTTCCTTCGCCGAGGATCGCCCCGGGGTTCTCTGCGGCGTGCTTGAGGAGTTTGCCCAGCGAAATATCAACCTGGCCAAGGTGGAGTCACGCCCTTCCAAGGAGAGTTTGGGTAAGTACGTCTTCCTCGTCGATCTAGAGGGTCACCATGACGATCCTGTGGTCAGCGAGGCGCTGGCCCGGGTGCGCGAGAGGACCGCCCTTTTCAAGGTCTTTGGCTCATACCCAAGATATAAATAGAGGGCAGGTTTTTACCTCTTCTCTCGCTCCAATCTTTCTTTCAACAGCTCCCCGCCAACTCCGACATTATCCGTGGAAGAGGCCCTCAGGTATACTGTAAAAGCCGACTTGTCTATTCCAGTGAGTCTGCTCGCTGTCTCGGTAAAAGAGCTTAT
>JBHIBU010000004.1:0-16779 GCA_046759245.1 Dehalococcoidia bacterium
GAGGCTGTGACGCACCAGCTCCGCCAGCTTCTCGTAATTTTCCTCTTTTGTGGGCAGAGGTGCTCTGGGCAATACAGGGAGCCTTTTACCTTGGTGGAGCTGGGCGAGAAAGGCGTATCGAAGTTCGGCGTTATCGAAGAGACCGTGCACATAGGTGCCCAGGATGTTTCCGCTCACAGCGCCATCGGGGTGGCTAATCTCATTGTCCCCTCTTCGGGTGACCTCAAAGGCTGGCGCCATGTCGCCTATGGTCTGCCCCATGTGAATCTCGTATCCTGTGACCTCTAGCCCCTTCGCCCCCTCCAGTAAGCCCTTATCTCCGACCACCCTCGCTTTTATCTGGTAGGTGGTCTTTTCAGGTTCAAAGATAGTGACCACATCGAGCAGCCCCAATCCTCCGATGCTGTCCCTCTTCGATTCCACGCGGCGGGGGTCCTCTATTCTCTTGCCCAGCATCTGGAATCCGCCACAGATGCCGATCACGGGTGTGCCAACCTCTGCCCGCTCAATTATTGCCTGGGCTAGCCCCGTCTGCCAGAGAAGCGCTAGGTCGGCGATGGTGCTCTTGGTTCCGGGGAGGATGATGGCATCGGGTTCGCCAAGCTCATCGAGGGCGGTTACATAGCGCACATGCACCCCCTCCTCCTGCTGAAGGGGCTCGAAGTCGGTGGAGTTTGAGATGTGAGGCAGGTGGATAACGACGATCTCCATATCTTTTCGTTCTGGCTCAATGTGGTGAATGGAGTCCTCTTCAGGGATGAGAAGACGGTGTTGATAGGGGATGACGCCGACCACTGGCCTGGAGGTGATTTTCTCCAGCTGATCCAACCCAGGTTTGAGGAGAGCTAGGTCGCCACGAAACTTGTTGATGATAAAGCCTTTAATGCATTCCCGCTCCCCTTCATCGAGGAGGACCAGCGTGCCCACCAGGGAGGCGAAGACCCCGCCCCTGTCGATATCGCCCACCAGGAGGACCGGTGCCTGGGCCATTCTCGCCACCCTCATATTGACGATCTCGCTCCCCTTAAGGTTTATTTCAGCGGGGCTTCCCGCCCCCTCGATGACCACTAGGTCATAGGCGGAGCGAAGGCGCGCCAGCGAGCCCTCAATTACCCCTACAAGCTCAGGGGTATGCCGGTAGTATTCGCCGGCAGCCAGGGTGAAGGCTGGCTTGCCCAGAACCACGACCTGGGCTCTGGCATCCTCCTCGGGCTTGATCAATATAGGATTCATCTCCACGCTGGGCTCGATCCCTGCCGCCTCCGCCTGAACCACCTGAGCCCGTCCCATCTCGCCCCCGTCCCTGGTGACAAAGGAGTTCAGGGACATGTTCTGCGACTTGAAGGGGGCTACCCTGAGCCCGTCTTGGCGGAAGATGCGGCAGAGGGCGGCAACCACCACGCTCTTCCCCACCGAGGAGCCGGTGCCCTGGATCATCAAGGTCCTGGCGCTCATTCCTCGTCCTTTCTGCCCGGCGCCTTCAGTTCCATAGGAAGGCCTGCAATCATCATGTAGACCTTGTCGGCGCGCTCGGCGACAAATTGATTGGCCTTGCCCAGGAGGTCGCGGTAAGCCCGCCCCGAGGGATAGGGAGGAACCAGCCCCAGGCCCACCTCGTTGGAGACGATAATGAGGCTGGCGTTTTTTCGCTCTTTTCGCTCTAAGAGCTGGCTTAATTCACCCGAGATATCGCTTTCTAATGCATCTATGTCTTCGGGATCGGGGGCGTTTTCCATGTAGTTCGAAATAAGGAGACTGAGGCAATCGAGGATTATTACATCGGCATCCCCGATGTGGTCTGCTATCGCCTCGGCGACATGGGTGGGGGTCTCCAGGGTTCGCCAGGTGCTGGGGCGGGCCTTCTTATGAATCTCGATGCGGCGGCGCATCTCTTCATCCATAGCCAGCAGAGGGGCAACGAAGAGCACCCTCTGGCTAAGGCTATCGGCTAGCCCCTGGGCAAAGCGGCTTTTCCCGCTCCTGGCGCCGCCCAAAATGAGGACGATTTCCCTCTTCACTTCGACCCTCCTAGAGGTAGCCTCCATAGATAAGGGGGACTAGAATTAGCACCAAAACCTCGATCACCTCATTGATCGCCCCGTAGGTGTCACCGGTAAGTCCACCCAGTCTCCTTCTCAAAAAGATCGCCATTATTATGGCCACAAGCCAAACCCCCGCCATCAGGGCCAGGCCCAATAGCTTCATTAGAAGCACTGATATTGCCAGGGCCACCAGTGTTGCTATGGTCATCCTCTGCCAGTTCGCCTGCTCCTTGAAGGTCTGCCCTATGCCTTCCCTTCTGGCGGAGGGATAGGCGAAGACGGCGTAGACCATCGCCCAACGACCGAGCACAGGCATGAGGAGAAGGGCAGCCATCCTAAAGGCACCGGGCACAAAGATCAAGGAGACGCTCTTGACCAGGAGCAGGGAGCATGCCCCTACCACCCCGAAACCTCCCGCTCGGCTATCACGCATAATCTCCAATCTCTGCTCCGGCGACCTACCGCCAGCCATGCCATCGCAGGTATCGATAAAGCCATCGAGGTGATTGGCGCCGGTGACAAGGATCAGGGCCACGACGAGCAACACACTTGCCAAGGCCGTGGGCAGGAACAGAGCGAAAAGGCGGTCTAAACCATATAACGCCCCTCCTAACCCCAGCCCGATAAGGGGGAAATAGACTAGAGACCTGCCAATCTCCCTCGGGGTGGCCTCCCGCCGCCGGGGGGAGGGGATCACGGTCAGAAACTCAAGCGCTGCCAGAAAACCCATTTTCTTTCACCCTATTTGCCGCTTTCTCTCGGGTCGGCGTGGGTCATTGCTCCTCGGCTGGTAATCGTTCCGCTTTATCATTGGCCTCGGCGACGCCGGCGTCGGCGAAGGTGGCCATCTCTGCCAGGGTTCTCAGGGCTGCCTCAATGATGAAGATCGCTAGCGCAGCCCCCGTTCCCTCGCCCAGCCTCATCTCCAGGTCGAGCACAGGTTGGAGTCCCAGGTGCTCGAGGGCGACCCTGTGTCCCCTTTCCGCTGAGACGTGCCCCGCGATAAGGAATTCGCCCAGCTTTGGTGCCATTCTGGTGGCGATGAGCGCCGCCGCCGCGGAGATGAAGCCGTCGATGACGATGGGGATGCCATGCCTCGCCGCCCCGATCATCACCCCCACCAGGCCACCGATCTCAAAGCCGCCCACCTTTGCCAGCACATCGAGGGGATGGGCGGCATCGGGCTGGTTGACCCTGAGCGCCCTTTTTATGACCTTCACCTTATGGCTTAACTGTCTATCGCCGATCCCGGTGCCCCGTCCGCCGACCTTTGCCACCGGCTCCCCGGTGATGGCAGCGGTGATGGCACTTGAGGCGGTGGTGTTTCCGATGCCCATGTCGCCGGTGCCCACGATGTCCAGCCCTTTTGCGCACTCCTGCTCCAGTATCTCGATACCCGCCTCTATGGCCTGAAGCGCCTCCTCCCGGGTCATCGCAGGTCCCAGAGCCATATTGCGTGTCCCGTAGGCAACCTTCCTCGAGACCAGGCTTGAATGGGGCTCAAGGTCGGTTGCCACCCCCATGTCAACAACCACCACCCGAGCTCCCACCTGTCGCGCCAGAACATTGATGCCAGCGCCGCCATGAAGGAAATTTTGAACCATCTGGGCGGTGACCTGTTGAGGGAACAGGCTTACCCCTTCGGCGACCACGCCATGATCGGCAGCCATGGTCACGATGGCTTTATGCTCCAGCCTGGGGATCGCCTGGCCCCTGATCCCGGCCACCTTGATGGAAAGCTCCTCCAGCCTTCCCAAGCTCCCCTGGGGCTTGGTCAGGTTGTCCTGTCGCTGTCGGGCGGCGCTCATCGCCGCCTCATCTAAGGGCTTGATCCCCTGAATCGCCTCTAGATACATTGCTACCATCCTTCTTTATTTTTCTAGCCAAGGGGGTTATCTCCTCGATGGCGGCGATCAGCTTTCGACAATCGGGCAGCGGGCGCGGCGCAATACGGATATACTGCGGCAAGCCGAAAGAGGTGCAATCTCGCACCAAAATCCCTCGCTCAAGCAAAGCACGACGAAACCTTTCGGCCTCCCCTACCTGCAGCAAAAAGAAATTAGCCTGCGAGGGCAATGGCTGCAAACCAAGCTCGGTGAGTTCCTTTATTAGAAAGTCTTTCAGGTGCTGGATACCTACTTGGCACTTTCTCACATATTTCTTGTCAGCTAGAGCGAGGATTCCTGCTCTCTGAGCCGCGACATTGACATTCCAGGGTGGGCAAACCTTACGCAGGTTGGAGATGAGCTGCTGCTGGGCAATGGCATAGCCCAAACGTAGCCCAGCTAGGGCATGGCTCTTGGCCAGCGAGCGCAGGATGAGCACATTGCCCCGCTGGATAAGGTCCAGCGAGGACCAAGCATTATCGACAAAGGCGATATAAGCCTCATCCAGGATGAGGAGGCTATCCTCACAAGCCGCCAGAATCTGCTCTATTTCCTCCCTCGCCAAGTATTGGCCGGTGGGATTATTGGGGTTGCATAAAAAGACACCTTTTGGGCGGTGGCGTCGGATTAAGTCCACGCTCTCCGTCGCCTGCAGCCTGAAGCCTCCTTGCGCCCTTAAGCGTTGCTTGAGCACCACAGAGCCGACCAGTCGGCAGGCGACCTCGTACTCGCCGAAGGTGGGCTCGACCATCAGCACCAGGTCTTGAGGCCCAAAATAGGCCAGGGCAACAAGTCGAATAAGCTCCACCGAGCCGCTGCCAACCAGGATGTTTTCCGGTGCTATGCTCAGTTCCTGCGCCAGGCACTCCCTCAATTCCGTAGCCTCGGAATCGGGGTACAGGGCAATGGGTAACGAGGTCAAAGCCTCCATTACCCCAGGTGGCGGACCGAAGGGATTGGTGCTGACGCTGAAGTCAATGACATCCTCGGCGGCGAGGCCAAATTTCTTCAGCTCGGCGTAATCTGGACCGCCGTGGGGGCAAGGGTATAGATTTTCAACTTCCCACCTAGGAGACAAAGGCAAGATACACCACCTCGACAAGGAAGCAGACCAGACCCCAGAGGAGCGCTGTGATCCCCATTATTCTCAATGAAGCGTCGATATTCTCTGGCAGCAAGAGGCTATTGGGGTCACCGAGTATATAATGGCCCTTTTTCTCCAGCTGCACATTTAGCGCTCCAGCAGCGGCGCTCATGGTCCACCCGGCATTGGGACTTTCCGTCTTGGCATGGTCACGAAGGATGACCCGGAAGGTGGCCGAGAAGCGCTTTCCCGATAGAAAGGCAGCTACAGCCATCATCAGGCTGGTAAGCCGCGCGGGGAGGAAGTTCAAAGCATCATCCAGTCTGGCCGCAAATTTGCCCAAGTACTCATATTTCCCATGATAGCCAACCATAGCATCAAAGGTGTTGACCACTCTATAGGCGATAGCTCCCGGTAGGCCAAAGAGTATGAAATAGAATAAAGGGGAAACAAAGCTATCGCAGGTATTTTCAGCCACCGATTCCACAGTGGCCGAGACCAGCAAGGGCTTATCGAGCCCGCTGGTATCACGGCTCACCAAGGAGCGCAGGGCAGCGCGCGCCCCGGGGAAGTTATCGGCTATCAACAGCCCCTTGACCTCACGGGCAACCCTCCTCAGCTCCCTGAGCGAGAAAGTTGATTTGAGCACCAAAGCACCCACTATCACATAGGCTGCTTGGCTCAGCTCCCTGAGATAGGAGAGGAGAAAATAAATGGGCAGAGCAAAAAGAGCGATGGCAAGCAAAACCGCCCCCGCACCGTAGATTAGCTGAGCAGGCGAGCCCCTGCCTGGGGCCAGCCTCTCGATAAGGGATGTAAACTTACCCATCCAGACTACGGGATGCAAAACAGAGGGTGGCTCGCCAAAGACAAGATCGATGGCAAGGGCAAGGACTAGAATGAGTATATTCTCCATGCCACCCCTTTCATCCCGACTCCTCTCTATGATGCTTGAGGATGGCCTCCCTAGTGGCTGCCGTCACCGCCTTGGCCAGCAACTCTCCCATCTTAGCGTGCCCACCCATATAGTGGATTTTCTCTCCCGCCCCCGAGACAATCATTACATTATCAGTCCCTGTCCCTGTGGCTTGATATTGCGGGCTATAAGAGCTTCTTACATCCAGGTCCTGGAGTGCTATTATCTTTGCCTCAGTGGCAGTGATTATCGCTCGCACCATAGCTCCTTCAGATAGGGAAGCATTGGTCAAGGCTATGATATTTATAGTTCCCAGTTCCTCAAATTTGCCATCCCTTTCCAAGTGGCGCCCCTCATCCACGCCTATTCTGAGAGCATTAGAGGTAACCCCAGCGGTGACGACGACACAGATCCTGAACTCGGCAAAGCTTTCCTCTCCGATGGCGAGATCATCGATATCTACCCCGGTAGAGAGGCAGGCCACTTCCTGCGGAGAGAGCCTAAGATCGGCAATCACGCTATCTAAGTAGAGCTGCCAGTTTAGCTGCACGAAATCCCAGAGCTGGGGGGGATTGGAATTATTGCATACCACCCTCGCCCGCTTAAATCCCTCCCTGGAACTCAGGACCAGCCTTGGTTGAGAAAAGCTTATCAGCAGGGTCTTTATGGGGACGCCTTGATATTGGTGGTAAACCACTTCAGCTTTTGCCTCTTCAAACTGCCAGGAGACCCCTTTCCTTGTCATCATTTAGCTCCCTCTAGGTATAGTAGCAAGCCGGATCCCACTTCTTCCAACATCTAACTTCCTCCGCTTACTGGAAAAGTTCGGGATGAATAATTCTCGCCATCTCCTCTAGACCATCAACGATGCGAGGCCCCGGCCGGCTGGTCAGGGCACCATCGATAAGGTATACTTTCCCTTCTTTCACAGCGCCTATTTCCTTCCAGCCAGAGAGCCTCTCCAAGTCTGGGGCCAGCGCCGTTCCCATGCCGGCATCGGCGATGATGATCTCCGGGTCAGCGTTCACCACTGCCTCGAGGCTGAATTGTGTCCATTGGCCTGCTGTTGCCGCTATATTCTCGCCGCCAGCTAAGCCGATCAAGGCATCAATAAAAGTGCCTCCTCCCGCCGTCCACGGCTTGGAGGGGTCGGAGGCGTCAATCACATAGAACACCCTTGGCTTTGGGGCCTCCCCGGTCTTGGCGACGACGGCTTCGATGCGTGCCTCCATATCAGCAGTCAGTGCCTCTGCCCTTTGCTCTACGCCCGTGATCTGCCCGATCAACTCGATATTTTTCAGGATGCCGTCCATATCATCGGGATCCAACACAACGAAGGTGAGCCCCAGGTTTTCAAACTCTGAAATGAGGTCAGGGCGCTCTGTCATCAGGAGGAGGTCCGGTGTCAAGGCGACAATTTTTTCAAGGCTAGGTTGCCAGTAGCCACCCACCCTTGGCTTGGCCAGCGCCTCCTCTGGATAGTCAGAGTAATCGGTGACCCCCACCACCCTATCCCCCAGGCCCAGGGCAAACAGGATCTCGGTGATGCTTGGAGCCAGGGAGACGACCCTCCCCGGGGTTTCCGCTATAGTGACCGTCCTTCCCAGGTCATCGGTTATCATCCCCGGGCCCGGAGGTCTTCCTGGGGTACAAGCTATCGCTAAAGGAAGCACTAAGGTCGAAAAAAGCAAAACCAAAGCAAGCCTTTTCATTGGACCTCCTTTCCAGAGAACAAAAAAATCCCCTCGCTCTGCAGAACGGGGGATACATTACTTGATGCTTCCCACCCCCTTTCTCCGCGGAGGTTTCAGCAAAACCAGAGGCCGGTGTTCTGACTTCTCCGAATTTATTCGGACTCACAGTAGGCGGGACTGTGCCGGATTCTCACCGGTCTTGCCTCCCATTTAAGCCCTCGCTCGCGGTCGGGCACCTCTGGGTTCACTATTGAGTTTCGCTTAATATAGCATATCGAGGGGCAAAGGTCAATATCAAATTGCCTTGACACTGCCCCCAAACTCGGTTATTATCGGCGCAAGCCCTCCTTTTGGGGGATTTGCTATGTCCTATGAGACGATTATCTATGAGAAGAGGGGGCAAATTGGCTATCTCACCCTCAACCGTCCCCGGGAGGACAACGCGATAAACGCTGAGATGGCCAAAGAGTTGGCCGACGTGTGCCAGAGGATCAACCAGGATGAGGAGGTTAGCGTGGTGATCCTTATGGCGGCTGGAGATAATTTTTCCTTGGGGTGCGACCCTCAACAGAGGGAGGCGACAGGCGAGGCCTCCGCGGCGATAGCCAGCGTTGAGCGAGTGGTGATCGCTGCCATCGATGGGGATGCCCGGGGCGAAGGTTTGGAGTTGGCTTTAAGCTGCGATATAAGGGTCGCCTCTGAGGCGGCCAGGTTTTGCCTGCCCCATACCAGTTACGGGCTGATCCCGCGGGGAGGGGGAACCCAAAGGCTGCCTCGCCTTGTGGGAAAGGGTAAAGCCCTGGAGATGATCCTCATCGCAGAACCTATCGATGCCCAAGAGGCTTTTCGAACGGGATTAGTCAATAAGGTAGTCCCCTCTCAACAGCTTCTTTCAGAGGCGGAGGAGATGGCAGAGAGGATAATCCCCAGTGGTGCCATCGCCTTGAGGTATGCCAAAGAGGCGGTAAATAAGGGCCTTGACCTCACCCTGGAGCAGGGGCTGAGGCTGGAAGCCGACCTCTACTTCCTTATTCAAACCACCGCCGACAGGATGGAGGGGATCAGGGCTTTCCTGGAGAAGAGGTCACCCCAGTTCAAGGGGGGATGAGAATCGCTGAAATGAAGCTGAAGCTGGACCTCCATACCCACTGTTATGAGGCCACGGGCTATAGTGCGCCGTCCCTGGAGGTGGTAAGGCAAATTGTGGATCAGATAAAATCAATGGGACTCGATGGTATCGCCGTCACCGAGCACTGGGACAGGGATTATGGATTCAAGGTAAAGGAGATTGTGGAGCGATTCTTCGATAACGAGGTGCTGATCATCCCTGGTCGGGAGCTCGATGTGAAGGAGCATCAGGAGGTGGAGCTTTATCTGCCCAATGGCTCCACCTTTCGCTTTCTAGCCCACCCAGGCTATCCGGTGAATTTCTACGTCATTGAGGGTATCCAGGGCATCGAGATCGAAAATGGGCTGCATAGGTATATTGACAAGGAGAGGGTGAGGGAGCTGGCGGAGGAGCACGGCCTTCTCCTCTTAAGAAACAGCGATGCCCACTTCGTGCACCGCATCGGTCAGTACTACAACGAGATCTCCCTGGAGGAGCTCATCGCCCGCGCCAGGTAGGCTACCTCTATCAGTCCTTCGGGGGGTCGCCAGGAGACAGATGCCTCGGACTGGGTCACCGGTCAGACCGGTGGACTGGTAATTCAAGTCCAAAAGTATCGCCCTTGCCGCCCCTTCATAATGTTTCCTTGAAAAGATTGTGGTAAAATATAACAATATGAATCCCTTTGACACCATTATCTACGAGAAAAGGGATGGCATCGCCTATGTCACCCTCAATCGCCCTGAGGCGTTGAATCGCTACAACATCCAGATGCGCGATGACATGTATCAGGTGCTCACCGCCATCAGGGACGACCCCGAGGTGATGGTCGCTATCCTCAAAGGGGCCGGGGAGAGGGCCTTCTCCGTTGGCGCCGACCTCAGCGAGTTTGGCACCGCCCCCTCTCCGGTCATCGCCCGCCAGGTGAGGTGGGAGCGCGATGTCTGGGGTCTTTTTTCAAGCTTAAAACAACCTCTCATTGCCGCAGTTCATGGTTTTGTTCTCGGCTCCGGCGTGGAGATGGCCCTATTTTGCGATATAAGGGTCGCCTCTGAGGATGCCATTTTTGGCCTGCCCGAGGTCTCCCTGGGCATGATCCCGGCGGCGGGGGGCACCCAGACCTTGCCCCGAGCGATCGGCAGGGGGAGGGCTCTGGAGATGCTCCTCACCAGCGACCGCATCGATGCCAAAGAGGCCCATCGCATCGGGCTGGTGAACATGGTGGTTCCCAGGGAGGAACTTTATCCCGCTGCGGATGAGATAGCGAGAAAGATCAGGTCCCGCGCCCCTATGGCCGTAAGGTATGCCAAGGAGGCGATAAATAGGGGGCTCGCTCTCACCCTTGAGGAGGGGCTGGCCCTGGAGAGGAGGCTTGCCGCCCTGGTGGCAAAGACGGAGGACACTGCGGAGGGGCTGAAAGCCTTCGCCGAGAAAAGGCCCCCTCGGTTCAAGGATACATGAAAGGAGGTGGAGCCATGGGGAAGGAATTAGAGGAGCTTATCGAGGAAACGGCGGAACTCATCGTCAGTTCCAAGAAGCTGGTGGTGTTTACCGGGGCTGGGGTGAGCACAGAGTCGGGCATACCCGACTTCAGGAGCCCCGGGGGTATCTGGTCCAAATTCAATCCCGACGATTTCACCTACCAGAAGTTTCTCAAGGACCCGGAGGTGAGGAAGAGGCAGTGGCAGATGTTCGGCATGTTTCGCATGGTAGACCTGGTGCAACCCAATCCAGCCCACTACGCCATCGCCGAGCTGGACAAACTGGGAAAGCTTGATTGCGTGATCACCCAGAACGTGGATGGCCTCCATCAAAAGGCGGGGGTCCCTGAGGAGAAGGTGATCGAGCTTCACGGCACCACCAAGTGGGTGAAATGCCTGGGCTGTCACAAGCGCTATCCTATGTCGGAGATCGCAGAGAGGTTGGAGGCGGGGGTGGAGGACCCTGTTTGCGACGATTGTGGGGGCATCCTCAAGCGGGCAACGATCTCCTTTGGGGAGGCGATGCCGGTGAGGGAGACCAGCGAGGCGGAGCGCCGCTCCCGAGAGTGCGACCTGATGATCGTGGTCGGCTCCTCCCTGGTGGTCTTTCCGGCGGCCTACATGCCCATTTATGCCACGGAATCGGGGGCAAAGCTGGTTATCATAAACGTAGGCACTACCTCAATGGACAGCTCTGCTAGTGTCTGTATCAATGAAAAGGCGGGGGAGGTGATGTCCAAGATCCTGGAGCGAGTGAAAAGCAGGCTTGCCTAATGGTACCTTCAATGGGCAAGGTCGAGAGGGGGATAATTTGCTGCAGCCTTTGATGTATGAAGCGAACTCGATAGCGATAATTGACTGGCAGTCTTCGGCATTAAGTACGAAAAAAGGGTAAAGCATGAACACTACGGAATTTCTGATGATAACCTCTGCCATCTGCCCCGATAGGCCGGCGATAATCTTCGAGGGAAAGAAATTCACCTTTAGCCAGCTAAGCGAAAGGGTGAACAGGCTGGCTAACGCGCTAGCGGACCTGGGGATAGAGAAGGGGAAAAGGGTCGCCATTCTGCAGGTGAACTGCAACCAGTATGTGGAGGTCTACTATGCGGTGGCAAAAATAGGGGCTATCTTCGTCCCTTTGAACTTCAGGGCGAAGAGGGATGAGCTCGTCTATATGCTCGATAACTCAGAGGCAACCACCCTCTTTGTCGGCGAGCGCTATGTCGAACTGGTGGACTCGATGCGCCCCGATCTTCCCCTGGTAAAGCATTATATCTCCATAGAAGGCAAACAAGAGGCCATGTTCGACTACGAGGAGCTATTGGCCTCCGCCTCCGATGAGGAGGTGTTCACCGATATCGCCGATGAGGATATCACTATGCTGATGTATACTGCGGGAACTACCGGTTTGCCCAAAGGGGTGCCCTTGATCCACAATAGCTTCGGCGTCTATGTCCTGGAGAATGTGAACCCCGCCGATCCGGAGATAGAGGAGACAAACCTCTTAACCATGCCCCTCTATCATGTGGCCGGCGCCCAGGCGATGCTGGCAGCCACCTATGGAGGGAGATCGCTGGCGATGATGAGGCAGTTCGAGGTCAATGAGTGGCTGGAGACGGTGCAGCGGGAGAGGGCGAACCGAGCGATGCTGGTGCCCACCATGCTGAAGCGGGTCATCGACCACCCCGATCTCGATAAATATGACCTCTCCAGCCTGAAGGTGATCACCTATGGCGCTGCCCCGATGCCCTTTGAGGTGATCAAGAGGGCTATCCAGCTTTTCCCCGGGGTCAACTTCATAAACGCCTTCGGGCAGACGGAGACCGCCTCCACCATAACCACCCTGGGTCCTGATGACCACATTATCGAGGGAACGGAGGAGGAGAAGGAAAAGAAGCTGAGAAGGCTCACCAGCTCTATCGGCAGACCGATGTCCGATGTGGAGATGAAGATCATCGGCGAGGCGAGCAATGCTCTGCCCCCCGGGGAGGTGGGCGAGATCGTGGCCAGGGGTCCGAGGGTGATGAGCGGATACTGGAAGGATGCCGAGAAAACGGCAAAGGCACTCACCCCCGATGGCTGGCTCCACACCGGCGATATGGGCTATAGGGATGAGGAGGGCTACTTTTACCTCGCTGCTCGAGCCGACGACCTGATCATCAGGGGAGGGGAGAACATCTCCCCCGAGGAGGTGGAGAACGTACTTTATTCCCACCCCGCCATTGAGGAGGTGGCTGTGATCGGCATCCCCGATCCTGAATGGGGTCAGGAGCCGAGGGCGATCGTGGTGCTCAAAGAGGGTAGGACCGCCACCGCTGAGGAGCTCATCGAATTCTGCCGGGAGAGGCTGGCCAGCTTCAAGAGGCCGCGCTCCGTGGTCTTCACCGACGAGCTCCCCCGCACCAGCACGGGCAAGGTGCTGAAGAGGGTCCTCCGCGAGGAATATGGGGCCCCCTAACGATATTGCCGTGAGGCAGCCCGAAAGGCTGCCCGCAATTAAAAAAGGAGGTGAAAAATGGCTAAATCGATTAAGTGGCTGGGACATGCCGGTTTTGTGATCGCCTCGGCTCAGGACAAAGTAATCTACATCGACCCCTTCATCGTGGGCAATCCTACCTGCCCCATAACTGTGGAGGATGTTCAGCGGGCGAACATCGTTCTGGTTACCCACGATCACTTTGACCATGTGGCAAATGCTGTGGACATCGTTAACAAGACGGGGGCCACCATAGTGGCGCAACCAGAGACGGTGAACAGGCTGGCTGAGCAGCTTGGGTTGTCTCGTGATAATGTGCCCTTTTTTGGCATGGGAATGAACATTGGCGCCACCGCCGTGATCGATGGCATCACGATAACGATGACCCAGGCCTGTCATTCCTCCGAAACAGCGAGCAACACTGGCTTTATCGTAAGGTTGGAGGACGGGTTCACCATCTATCACGCCGGGGACACCGGCATCTTTGCCACCATGAAACTACTTGGGGAGCTATACCCCATAGATCTGGCGCTGCTGCCCATCGGTAGCGTCTTCACCATGGACCCCCTTCAGGCGGCGAAGGCGCTCACCCTTCTCAATCCCAAAAAGGCGATCCCGATGCACTATAAGACCTTCCCCATCCTGGAGCAGAGCGCCGATAGCTTCGTGGAGTTAGCAAAGAGGGAGGCCCCCAGCGTGGAGGTGATCGTCCTTGAGCCGGGGCAGGAGCGCGCCTTGTGATGGGGAGAACGCTACTGCTGAATTGCGCTCTCCACCAGCTCGGCGACATCCATCGCCTTTAGACATTCCGATGCCTCCTTTGCCTTTATGCCATCCTCAAACATTTGAAGGCAATAGGGGCAGCAGGTTGCCAGGATATTGGCTTTGGTCTTGATCGCCTGATCGGTGCGCATCTCGTTAATTCTGGTGCCTATGCTCTCCTCCATCCACATTCTGCCACCACCTCCGCCACAGCAGAAGCTCTTGCTACGGCGACGCTCCATCTCCACCATATGGAGCTGAGGGATAGCCTTCAGGATATTTCTGGGGCTGTCATATATGTCGTTGTGCCGTCCCAGGTAGCAAGCATCATGATAGGTTATGGTTTGGCCCACACCATTTATCAGTTTTAACTTTCCCTGCTCTAGCAACTGGGCAATAAACTGGGAGTGGTGGACAACCTCAAATTCGCCGCCAAATTGAGGGTATTCATTTTTCAGGGTATTATAGCAATGGGGGCAGGTGACGACCACCTTCTTCACCCCATAGCCCTTAAGGGTCTCAATATTCTTAAGCGCCTGCATCTGGAAGAGATATTCATTACCCAGGCGGCGCGCCGGCTCGCCGCAGCAGGTCTCCTCCTCACCCATTATGGCGAAGTCGGCCCCCGCCGCCTTGAGCACCCTGGCAAAAGCGCCAGCCACCTTCATGTTCCTGTCCTCCAGCGTAGCGGCACAGCCCGCCCAATAGAGCACAGCCACATCCCTATCCTCCGAGAGGAGCTTGAGGTCAAGCCCCTGGCACCAGTCCATCCTGGTGGCTGTGGTTCCTCGGCAGCTGTGCCCTCGGTCCTCGATGCATCTCAGGACGCCCTCAGCGGTGTCGGGGATCACAGCCTGCTCCAGCACCAGATTGCGGCGCAGGTCGATGAGCTTATCGATATGCTCCACAAAGGCAGGGCATGCCTCGTGACAGGCGCGGCAGGTAGTGCAAGCCCAGATCTCATCCTCAGTTATTATATCGCCAATGAGAGAGGTATCGGGATTTCCATTGCCTTTCTTGGCGAGCAGACGGGGACCCATCTCAAGCCAATGCCTTTTGAGGTCCTGGGTCACCTTCTTCGGGGACAGGGGCTTCCCGCTAAGATAGGCGGGGCAGTTGTCCTGACAGCGACCGCAGCGGGTGCAGGAGTCGAGGTCGAAGAGCTGCTTCCAGGTGAAATCATTGATCTTTGCCACCCCATAGGTCTCAGCCGTCTCCAGGTCGATGGGCACCAGCGCCCCCTTGGGACGCATCGACCTGAAGAGCACGTTGAAGGGGGCGACAACGATGTGCGCCAGCGAGGAGAAGGTGAGGGCGATATAGACTATGGCTCCAAAAGAAAGGGCCACATGAAACCACCAGAAGCTGGCATGCAGGGTTAGCAGTGTGCCCTCGGAAAGCCCGCCGAAGATTTTGGCAACCATCCAGCCCCCGGGCGACCATACCTCCCAGGGAGGGTTGAGCGCTGCAATGCGAAGCCCTTCGATGATGAAGCCGGTGAGCACAATGAGGAAGATCAGGGCCAGGGCGATGGCATCCTCCGCTTTATTGTCCAGTCTATCGGGCCTTTGAATGTATCTCCTGAAGGCGGCGATGATCACCCCGATGAGCAACAGTATGCCAAATACGTCGACAACGAAGGAGAGCCCCAGATAGGGAGCGCCTACTAACCCTCCCAGGGCATAGTAGGTTGTGGATACGATGACTGTTGCGGCGAAGGAGACCAATACTCCGGCGAATATGAGGAAGTGGATCATCCCGGGATAGGGCTCTCTGAGGAAGCGCCTGTGGATGAGGACATCCACTATCCCAGTGACCACGAAGGACCATATCCTCTGCCCTAGGTTATCGAGCCTGTTATCCGGCTTCCCCAGGCGCCACAGGCGGTAGCGTTTGTTAACCGCATAGGCAAGGACTATTGCCAGGGGGATAAGCAGGAAGTAGAGGATGTATACATAGTGCCCGATATTCCATAATACCTCCCTGGTTGGCATAGCTTTCTCCCCTTTCCTTCAAAAAATCGCCCACTCAGCCTTTGCTAGTGTAGCATATCACAATCGCTATGCCAAGGAAATGCCTTGTTAATCCACCGAGCCTGGAATATAATCTGGCTAGCGTCCTTTCAAAGGAGGGAGCATGGCAGAAAAGGACCCCTTAGCCAGGAGGGCAAGGGCAGACGTTATGCTAGGGAGAACCGCCTCACAGCTAAGGGAGATGCTTCATGAGGCAGCGGGGGAACTAGACCCCTTCCCTTACTTCATGGGGAGCTTCTCTATCAGGGCCATTGAGGCGGAGCCAGGGGGGGCCACCAAAGGGGAACGGGGCTGCGTGGTCGTTTGCCCCGATGGCGAGCTCTACGAATATATCTACACGATAACGGTGGGTGGTCCCTTTCCCGAGCCCTCGCGCATGGAGGAGGCCAGAGAGCTGGGCCTGCCGCCTCAAGATTATATCCCTTATGCCTACAATGCCCTTTGTGAGATCACCAGGTTGCTCCTGGAGAGGCAGGAATCGGGTGAAGCGGGGGCATCGCCTTAAGGTCTATTCTAAGACGATGGTTCCGCTCCTGCCGCCGCTCTTGCGCGCCAGGCGAATCCCCTCGATGTGCATGCCTCGATCCACCGCCTTGCACATATCGTAGATAGTTAGGGCGGCCACCGCTACCGCGGTAAGCGCCTCCATCTCAACCCCTGTCTTCCCCATGCCCTTCACCCTGGCGCTGATCTCCACACCGCCCTCGGCAAATCTAAATTCCACCTTAACCTCATCGAGAATCAGGGGATGGCACATGGGGATGATCTGGGAGGTCTGCTTTGCTGCCATAATTCCAGCCACCTGAGCTGTGGCCAGGACGTCCCCCTTTGCCATCTTTCCCTCCCTCATCAGGGAAAGGGTTTCAGGTTTCATCGTTACCCTGCCCCTGGCCACCGCCTCGCGCCTGGTGACCGCCTTCTCGGTCACATCCACCATCCTTGTCGGCTCCAGGGTCTCTCCCATCCCCTTATCCCCCCACCTGACACATCGACTGCCCCTTCGGTAGCGCCCCCTCCCATAATCGATGGCGTTCCGGCTTGGCGGCTACAGCCTGCTGAATCGACCGGCTGAGCTCCGGCGACGATGCCCTCTCCCGTAACGGCCCCTTCAGGTCCACCTCATCATCGCTGAGGAGGCAGGGGCGCAACTGGCCGTCTACAGTCAGTCGCAGGCGATTGCAATTGAAGCAGAAGTGCTCGCTAAGCGGGCTGATGAAGCCTATGGTCCCCTTTGCCCCAGAGAAGCGGAAGTACCGGGCAGGGCCGTTGCTATGGCTGGGCAGAGAGGGCTCCAGTG
>JBHIBU010000005.1:0-16748 GCA_046759245.1 Dehalococcoidia bacterium
GCGAGCCAAGGAAGGGGAGGAAAGCCTACCAGGCACCTCAACTTGAACATCAAGCGGAAATTGCTGTTGTCGGGGCGCAGCCTATAGTTAGCGGCCCCGATCAATAGGTTTGGTCGAGATCGAGGAAGAAGCTTCGGCTCATGAGATTGCTTGCGAGCCAAAGAAGGGTATCGACTAGGACCTAGTTTCCTAAAACTCCATCTTCAGTTGTCTTGGCTTGCTGGCCTCCCGCTCCTCCACCTCGCCCTGCCCGCACTCCCCGCAGGCGTTCTCGGTGATCAGCTCCAGCTTTCCCTCACCACAGGAAGGGGGATACTCGCTTCGTCAAGAAATGGGCAAACCACGCTGGCAGAGCCGGGCCTCCTCATCGCGGGTTACAGGCTCCGTGCCCACAGTGGTGGCAGGAGCGAGAGCACGATCTGTAGGAAGTTCAACGAGCATAAGAGGAGATGAAGCATGAACAGAGGGCAACTGCTTATCGCAAGAGAGCAGTGTAGAGCAACTTGCACAACAGCTCTTGACGTATCTAGGGGATAGACAAAAGAGCAACTGCCTTCTAAGCAGTGGGTCGTGGGTTCGAACCCCGGCAGGGACGCCACCAAACCCAGAGGCGCAATTGCTTGACAAGAATGAGCGATTATGTCATAGACTAACGGTCAATCGGGCATTAAGCTGGCAGTGTAAGGGGTTTAACTAGACATGCACTATTGTCTGCCCAGTGTCGCCTTTGACCACCCTGCCAGATGAGATAAGCAGGCGGTAGTTTTCCTTCCTATCCTTCATATCAGGCCAGCATATCAGCATACAGTTGCCGCACGTAAGGAGCGCTATATCCAACATTTGATCAAAGTGCTCCCAGTCACGCATCTTGAGTTTTTCATCGTCGAGCAATATCTTGAGCAATCGATTGTTTGGGCCCTGGCTCTGCTCAAGAACTCTTCGTTCAAATGCCTCGTCATCACCTGGCCCGGGCAAATCAAGCACCTTGTATGACCAGGTTGACCATTTGGCATCGGGGCCCCTCACTCCGTTCGCACCGCCACAGCTTACAAAACATCTCAAGTTGGAGGCCTTCTTGTTATGAATAAATTCGCGGCCTGCTATGCTGACTCTAGTCTCCTCTTTCATTGATATGAAATGGCTGGGACACGTGGCGACACACAGGCGACAGTTCTTACAAAAGTCACCCTCTACCAGTGGATCCGGCTCCAATTCCGCTGAAGTCACCACAGACGATAGCGATACCGTTGCTCCATATTCCGGGGTGATCACGTTCCCGCTCCAGCTGAGCCAGCCGATACCCGAGGCCACAGCCACATATCTGTGCGATAGAGGAGGTTTCATTCCCATGAATGGCTGATCTTGTCTATAGTCAAAGTTGACGTAGGGACATGATGCTTCGTAGCCCCTGTCTCTGAGCAGCCCCTGAATTGCCAAGCCGGCCTCTTTCAGCTTCCCGTACGATTGTTTGTGATCCCTCACGTGGCTCATCCGGTCCTCTTTACCTAGATAGGCTCGTATTGCGGCCTTATCGAGGGCCACGGCGAGCGAGATAGCAGACCTGGCGCTGGGAAGTATGTACCCCAGGCCCCCTGACGGCGGGGCATCCTCGAGATGCCGCCTAGTTGTGAAGCCGACCTTATCGATGCCTATTTCCTGGGCGATGGACACGATTTCTTCCTTTAGACTCACCATTTCAGTTCTCCGCGATCTTATTGCCGGTCTGGTATAACCTGTACACAATTATATTGTGTGCATTATGAACTGCTCCTCCATTTAAGTCAAGGGTAGAAGTCCACTGGAAGCCCATAACCACGGGCTTCAGTACAGACGAGCAGTCAACATTGCAAAAGACCCAAGAGCTCACTATTCTGAACCGCCTGAGGGATTTTGTTAACACCTGGGCAACTTGCATTCCTTTACTGGCAATAGTAGAATACATAAATATCCGAATCGCTGCCACAGGGAGGCAATTTTGCTGTTTCGCAGCGAGGGCCTGAAGCTAGATGCCACGGGATTCGAGCTCGAGGCCAGCATGTTTGTCGACATAGCCAACAAGGGCTGCCGAATAGCGGAGCTACCCATCCTCTACCAAAGAAGGCCGAGTCCGACCAAGCTGGTCTCCCTGAAGGATGGCTTCAGAATAGGGCGAACGCTGATCAAGAAGAGGTTCCGCTGAGCCGACAGTGCGGCTATCAAGAGAAAAGACTATGAGTTTGATGGGAGCAGACTGTAGGGTCAAGTGGAGGCGTAATGAGACTGGCATTTCTTGCCCCTGAGTTCTCCCCTGCCATAGGAGGGGCAGGCATTTATTCCATCTACCTAATAAAGGCGCTCTCTGAGCACGAAGACATGGATATCCATGTCTTTACCCCTGCTAGAGGGGAGGATTACGACCAAGAAAAGGTTCTCAATTACTTTGGGCATCGGATCAAGCTTCACAACATCTCAAATGCCCACGATGACTTTGTCTATAATTTCACCTTTCAATACAAGGTATTCCGCGAGCTGCCCAGATATCATAACCAGTACAATTATGACCTTATCCACTCTGCTAACCTGGTAAACATGCCTGACATCTACCTCAAGTTCAAACCGTTAGGCATCCCCTCAGTGGCAACGGTTCACACGACTATCAAAGCTCAAGTGACGGCTTTTTTGGACGCGACTAAGAACTTCCGCTACCTGGCTCCGTCGGAGAGGTGGTCCCTGGCCACCTATCCCTACATTAGTCTGATGGAGAGGATCTATCTGAGGCGAACCGAGCACATGATCACCGTGTCCCGTAGATTCGCCAAGATGCTCCAGGAGCGGTACCGCTATCGGGGGGTGATCGAGCCGATACATAACGGAATCGACCTGGAGGTATTCGATTACCAACGAGTCAATGATCCTTACCAGAGATTTCCCCAGCTAAACGGCGAGCGGCCGGTGGTGCTCTATGCTGGGCGACTGATAGCACGTAAAGGGCTCAACGTCTTTGTACAGGCCATCAACCAGCTAAGGGATACCGAGGCTCACTTCGTTTTTGCCGGCGGAGGCCAGGAGAAGCTTCTATTCGAGCTGCTCGAACGTTACCAGATTCCCAAGGAGCGATACACATTCCTTGGCTTTGTCCCGAACGACCAGCTCCCCTGGCTTTATAAGTTATCCTCGATGTTTGTCCTGCCCTCCTTCTATGAGAACCTGCCCTTTAGCCTGCTGGAGGCCATGGCGATGAAGGTTCCCTGCATTGCCTCCAACGTGGGGGCGGTGAGCGAGGTCATCCAGGCAGGAGAGAACGGGCTATTATTCGAAGTAGGAGATGTAAAGGCCTTGGTAAGCCATGTAAGACTGCTGCTGGAGAACGGTGCGCAGAGGGCGAGGCTTGCCGAGGCGGGCTTCCGTAGGGTGACCACCGAGTTTACCTCGGCAAGGATGGCGAAAGAGCACCGCCAGTTCTATGAAAAGGTGATGACGTCAGCGAGAGACTAGCTGCAAGCGGCTGGGAGACGAGATGGGGCTGGGATGTAAAGCATTTCATAAAAAGCCGAAAGAATATATTTGGCGCCGTTACCTGGTCAAGAAGATGCCGGCACGGGCGGAATATTACGTGAAAGCAATGCCTAACCTGCCTTTAAGTGGCCTTGGCTTAGATATCGGTTGTGGCGATGGAATGATAACATTTGGGATCCCTACACGCTACTATATTCACATGATTGGACTGGATATAGCAGTGTGTCCCAGCCCAACGGGAGAATTTGTGAAGGCTGATGCCACTAGCTTGCCCTTCAAACCGGAGGCCTTTGCCTTGGTCACCTGCTTCAGCTCCATTGAGCACATTCCAGAACGTCTGCGGACTAGGTTATATCAAGAGGTCCACAGGATATTGGAGCCAGGCGGTTACCTAGTGGTACAACTTCCAAATCGCTTCTTCCCCATGGAACAGCATTCCTACTTTCCCTTTATAGGGTATCTCCCCGGCAAGTTTCACGGTCTATTCTTCCACGACTTCGTCTCAGTGCCATCCCGGAGAAAGCTAATAGGTGACATGCGAGCTAGTGGATTCCATCTGGAGATGACAATCCCGTTGGAAGCTCCTTATATTCCATTATTAAAGCGCGCCTCTAGAGTGGGCGTTTTCAAAGTGCTACCGTTTGACTATTTGATCGTTATGAAAAAACCTGCTATTTCTAGTATTGTCAAGCAACAACTTAAGGCGCAAGCTCTAGGGAGCGGAGCTGAAGGTCCTCCTAGTCAATGCCCCTCGCTTCCCGTGGATCCCCGTGATCAGGAGGAGCGCTGCGAGACCACGAGCACGGCTGGGGGGCTGGCAAGGCAGCTAAAAGGGAGCATATCGAAGGTAGGTGAGGGAAGCCACTGAAAGGGGGAATGAGATGCAACTACCTACGGATGCTTTTATATGTGTCACCTTTAGATGCAATGGCAGGTGTGTAATGTGTGATCTTTGGCGAAAACCGCCTGGGCAGGAGCTAAAACCTCAAGATTACTCGTGGCTGCCGAAATCCATCAACTATATTAATATCACCGGGGGTGAGCCCTTTCTACGGGACGATCTCGCCGATATTATTCGGGTTATGCATGAGAGTTGCCTTGCGCCGAAAATGGATATTTCAACCAATGGACTTCTGCCAGCCAGAATTGAGCAACGGATGAAAGAGATTCTCAAGATCGGGGCTAAAGTAGCGGTTAGAGTTTCCGTCGACGGCATCGGCGAACGTCATGATCAGGTGCGTGGCGTAGAGAATGCCTTTGACAGGGCCATCGCCTCTGTGGGTATATTGAAAGAAATAGGGCTTAAAGACATAGGCATTGCCTATACAGCCACGAACTATAATATCGACCAGCTTAGGCCGGTCGCGGACTTAGCCAAGAGGTTAAAAGTCCAGTTCACGTGTTGCGGCATCGCACATAATTCCGAGTTCTACTTCTCTGAAGACAACAAGCCAATAGAAAACTTGGAGGAGCTGAGAAAACAGACGACTTGGCTCACGAGGGAGCATCTAAAGTCCTTTCATTCTACCGACTGGGCTAGAGCATATGTAGATAGTGGCAACCATTATTTTGCTGCTACAGGTAAAAGAAACATCCCCTGTTTCGCCGGAACTGATCTCTTCTTTATGACACCCAATGGGGACGTCTATCCTGATATGATCTTAGCCTGCAAATTGGGGAATATACAAAGTGAATCATTTGAGGCGATGTGGCATTCCCCAAAAGCGACGGATTTCAGGAATGGGATCGACAATGTCAGCAACTGTCCCAATCAATGCTGGATGCTTTGCACCGTGTTCCCCCATATGAGACGAAATAAGCTAAAGTGTTTAACTTGGATCGCGGCAAACAAAGTTAGAGCGCACATGAGGTTGCCTATCACTCCAGTTCAGTAGCCGAGAAAATGAAGACGCTGAACTTTCTGATGACCACTACCTTCTATCCGCCCTACCACGTAGGTGGCGACGCCATTCATGTTAAGTGGCTCGCCGAGGAGCTAGCCAGGCAGGGCCATGAGGTGCATGTCATGTTCAGCCTCGATGCCTACGAGGTAAAGCGGGGCAGAGTGTCAGAGGTGGACATCGAACCCGGCACGGTTCATCTTCATCCCTTGAGGTCCCCCCGAGGGAGGCTTGAGATTTTCTTGACCTATCTTCGAGGCCAGTCTGCCTACTTCTCAAGGGAGTTCGAGAGGCTGCTCAAGGAGGTCTCCCCTGATGTGGTTCACCACCATAACATATCCCTCCTGGGCTACGACCTGCTGCGAAAGCGAGCCTCATATCTCAACCTCTACACCGCCCATGACTACTGGCTCATCTGCCAGCGAAACGATCTCTTCAGGAAGGGACATCTGTGCACCGGTAAGCGTTCGTCCGCTGCCTGTGCTATCTGCGCACTTCGCTCTCATCGCCCGCCACAATTCTGGAGGCGAGAGAGGGCCTTCTCTCATGCCATGTGGGATGTGGACCTGGCCATTGCCCCCAGCAACTATGTCTGCAATACCCTAGCAGAAAAGACATGGCTGCCCGTGGTGACGATCCCCAACTTCGTTCCCTATCCCCCAAAGGATATCCCGCCCTCCGGGTTCTCGGACTACTTCCTCTACGTGGGCGTCCTAGAGAGACCTAAAGGGATTATGGAGCTGTTGGAGCTTTTCAGGGACCATTGGCGGGAGATAGGCGCCCGCTTGCTACTGGCTGGCACTGGCTCACTGGAGAAACGCCTACGGGCTTATGTCAAGAATAACGACCTAGAGGATGTGGTTCGCCTGCTGGGCTGGTGCGACCAGAATAACCTTTACCCCCTTTATCGCGATGCCTATGCTCTAGTTATGCCCTCGATCTGGATGGAGAACGCCCCGCTGGTAGCCCTGGAGGCCCTGTCTGTGGGTACGCCGGTGCTGGCTTCAAATATGGGCGGCCTGCCCGAGATCGTCGGGCTTCAGGGCCAAGGGTTCGCTTGCCACCCGGGGCATTTGAGGGATGCGCTGATCAGGGTTAGAAATGCCAGCCCAGACCGTGAGCAATTGCAGGATATTTACCAACGCCACTTCTCTCCGCAGCAATTCACATCACGCTACCTGAAGCTTGTGATGGAAAGGCGGCATGAGTAGTTCTTCCAGGGATAAGCTGACCCTGGCGCTCTTTTTCATCGGGCTTGCCATCTCCATGGCTTCCTCCGCCGGATATTCCATCAACTACATTCCATCTACATATCAATTTGGTCTCCTCCAGATGCTTCCCCCCTTGTTCTGGTTTGGCTTCGCCCTTTGCCTTGTCTCCCTTGTAGGAGGAATCAGGAGGGATGGAGAAAAGACCTTTATTATCAAATTCATCATGCTTTATTTGCTCATCTGGAGCATTCCCACCCTGTTTCTCCAAAACCCCTATTTCTGGGATAGCTACAACCATACTTTTGAAGCCATGCCCATCATGTTCAGCGGGCATGTGCCCGTTTTGAGCGCAACCTTGCCTGAGGTGTTCACATTCTACCCGGCAGAATTCCCTGGATTTCACATCCTGCTGACCTCTATTTTTCAGGTAACAAATGCCTCTGTAATCCCGTTTGCCAAGTTCTACCCCATATTTTCTAGCCTAGTTACCTTTCTGGCCATCCTGCTCTTCTTCAAAACCTTCCTGCCTTCGGTTAGCTACCGCTGGGCATTACTTATATCTGTGCTGGTCAATGTCTACATGCAGTTCCATGTGTCACCGCAATCGGCAGGGCTCATCGCTGGAATCTTAATCCTGGTCGCTCTGGAAAAGCCTGGCCTGCGATGGAAATCCATCGCTATCGTGCTGTTCGCATTCCTTGTTGTCTCTCATCCCACCACGGTGTTCATACTACTTCCGATAGTCGTGCTGGCATGGCTTTTGAGGATTGCCTTGCTCAGAGATGTAAGGGCATTGAGAGACCTAGCTCCCCTCTTTTTAGCCATGTGGCTGGTCTGGATGATGGTTCATGCCGTAAGCCTACAGCAGAGCATGGTTGAATTGGCAACAGCCCCAGGTGGAGCAGCACAGGGTACTGGCATCTCTTTCTTGGACCGCCCAATAGGGACCGCCGGAGAACGCCTTGAAACCATATTCTACTATGCGCCAAGGATAAGGTTCGCTGTGCTGGCGCTCTTTGGCCTGTGTTCAGCCTACTATTTAGTAACACAATGGTTCAGCAGAGCCGGCCGCAAGGATAGGAACCTTGCAATCTATACTGCCTTCATAATAGCACCCGTGGTCATGACCGTGCTGGACGTCACGTTTATCGAGACTGACCAACTGCACGACCGCTACTTCCTGTTCTTCCTCCTCGCAGCCCCTATTCTGCTGCTGAGACTGGCAGAGAGAAACGAACCTCCACCAATGACTGGCCTGATCCAAAGCAATGACGCTACCCTACCCAGTAGCGCCAGGACAAAATGGCGACGCCTATTTGGCTGGAAAGCCTTCTTCCCAATGCTACTTCTTTTGGCATTATTTAACTTTACCACCACCTATTATCAATCATCGAAGTTCGTCTCCAGCGACGAAACTGTTTTTGCATCCAATTTCGTAAATAGCAAATGTGATTCCAGCCAGGTGATAGGGGGCAAGCTGATCCCTGATCTTGACCATCCCTATCAGTCCAGCACCTTGCGGCAGACCCCCTTCTATCACTTTTATCCCCAGCCACTCACCGATCTAAAGCTGCCCTCGGTCATTATAATTGACGACCACGATAGAATATGGTATCAGGTCCAGTATGGGATTGAAAAATACGATTTCTATGCCCATGCCGATGAGCTTGAGGATTCGCTGGGCAAGGTTTATTCTAATAGCAGGTATGATATCTATTGGTTCGAAGGTGGCACAGGATGAAAGTCGCAGTTTCGGTCTTTAGCAACATCTTAGAGGATAACGGAACTACGGTTAGAGCGAGAAGAGTGTGCGATGCTTTAAGGGAGCACTTCGATGTCACCTTGATCGCAGCAAAATCAGGGAAGGGTCAGCGCGGCCATGACCAAACAACATATATTTCCGTTCCACGAGCTAGGCAAAGCCTGCAAATACCCACTTGGGTGCTGGGCTTGCTCAGAGTTATGCTGAGGAATAAGTTTGATGTAGTCTTCTATTTGAATGACTGGTTTGGCTTCAGCGTGTTACACATCCTATCTGCTACACATAAGCATGAAGCCATCTTTGAGGCTCATGGAATCCTCTCCGATGAGTACCGTTTCCTGGGCAGGTCAAAGATGGTGGTGGCTTTCGCTCAACTCTTAGAGAAGTACGTCATGAAGCACGCAAGTGCAGTTTTGGCGTTATCACAAGGTATCTTCAACTTCTATATGAACTACAACCACAATATTGAGTTGGTGCCTGTTTTTGTCGATACAGAACGATACAGGCCCGACATCCAAAAACATCAGGAATTACGCCAAGATTACTGTGTCTCAGGTAAGCTCATAGGATTGATTGGTCCTTTCAACATAAAATCTAACGAGCATTTCTTGACCTTTCTACACGAGAATATAAGTAGGTTTGATAGTAGAATCAAGTTTATGGTCATAGGGAAATGTGACCATAGAATAGAAAATGAGCGAATTATTTATACCGGTTATGTTGAGGATTATATTGATCACCTGGCTTGTCTGGACTGTGTGCTGGTGCCATCCAGAATTGCAACGACGGGACCACTGAACAAAGTCCTGGAATCAATGTCGTTAGGGCTTCCCGTATTTACCACACCCGCCGGGTTAGTCGGTCTGGACTATGTTACTCCAGGACAGGATATCCTAGTGTTTGAGGAAAAAGACCTGGTAAATAAAATCCACGAGTCAATATTTGATGAGGGATTCATTGAAGAGATCGGAAAGAATGCCCGTCACACGGTTGAGGTCTATTATAGCAAGGAAGTAAACACGAAGAAGCTTACAAAGCTCTTCGGCGTAGACTCCTATGTAGGCTATTAATATGTAGGCTATTAAAAGGATTCAGGCAATGAGTACTTGAAGATGGTATGTGAAAGTCTACGTGTATACAAAAAGTTGCTGGCATGAAGGACTCATCCTTTTATTTCCTTCCCCTCTCCTCGGGGAGAGGGGAAGGAATTGCTTTCTGAGCATTGCTCGATTATACTTTAAGGCAGCCCCATGAGCACGAAAATTAGGGTCGGAAGCGAGCTTTTGCTCATAAATGTCCTCGTTGCCCTGCTTATTGTCATCGTCGCCCTTTTCCCCTCAAATGTGCTGCGCATCATCCTGGGGCTCCCTTTCGTGCTCTTCTTACCCGGATACGCCCTAACGGCAGCCCTGTTCCCCAAGAAAGGGGATCTCGGTGGCATTGGGAGGATCGCGTTAAGCTTCGGCTTGAGCATTGCAGTGACAGCACTCGTTGGACTTATTCTCAATTACACCCCCTGGGGCCTCAGCCTCTACCCTATACTTCTCTCGCTCACCGTTTTTATCCTGGCCGCCTCGGCCGTCGCTTACTACCGACGGCGCAGAATCTCAGTCGAGGAGCGGTTTACCCGTTCCTTTCAAATTGCCTCACCCAGGTGGGCGGGGTTAAGCAACGTTGATAAAGCGCTCTCCATTGTTCTTGTGTTATCTATATTGGCAGCCATTGGAGCCTTGGGTTATGTGGTCGCCGCCCCCAAAGCGGGGGAGCAATTCACTGAGTTCTACGTTTTAGGACCAGAAGGCGAGGTTGAGGATTATCCCAGGCAGCTTGCACTGGGGGAGCAGGCCACAGTGACCCTGGGGATAGTGAACCACGAGGGCGAGGAGACGAGCTACCACATAGAGGTGACGATAGATGAGGTGAAGAACACAGAGGTGGGGCCACTTCTCCTAGCTACTGAGGCAAAATGGGAGCAGGAGGTGAGCTTTGCACCTCAACTGCCTGGCGACGACCAGAAGGTGGAATTCCTGCTATACAAGGATGGGGAAACGCAGCCCCAGGAGACGCTTCACATCTTTGTCGATGTGGAGGGGTGATGACCGCACGGCTGTTGCGCTCTTTGCGGCAACTCGCCCGATTCAACATCTAGGGAGTCACAAACTCAAAGATATCTGCGTAGGAGACCATCTCGTCCCCTGACTGCAGAACCATTGAAGGGGACTGATAGAGTGGCTGGTACTGATCGGGTTCCTCCAGTGGCACAGGGCTAGCGAATGGGTCGCCCCCGACTATACAGTGGTTGGGAAAGCTTTGACTTTCCTTTGAAGCGCTTCTATTCCTAAGTAGCGTCCCAACAGAGTGCCAATAGGCTTTTCCAGAGTCCACTCAAAGTGGGCATTCCATCGAGTTGTTGGTTTACACTTGGCAGCATAGCTGATCACACTGCGTTGCCTTCTCCTGCGGTTGTCCCAGTAGCAGTCTGGTGCTGCAATTCCATAGAACCAAGCACGGACTGGTGGAAAGACTGAAGGATCAAGCTGAAGTTCTTTGCATCGTCCAGTTAGGCCCATATTACTTGTGGGGTGCTCTGTTCCAATCAAAGGGCTCCCCCGTCCTGGGGTCTATAATACGTCGGTCGTTCCAGGGACGGCGTTCTTCGTCAGGGTTTTGGTAGTCATAGAGCCTGGTCACGAAGTAAACCATCAGGGAAGGCTCACTGCCTAACGTCATTGTGCCGTGCCAGTAAATGCCAGGAATCCTCACTAACTGAGGCTTGTGTGAGCTGGCGATAATCTCCACCAGCTTCTCCTTTGTGGGACTATCTCTATCATCGTAGGCACAGATTTTCATCGCCCCTTGGAGCACAAGAAAGTAATCCACTTGTCCCCTCAAGTGCCGGTGCCAGGCTCTGATAATCCCCGGATAGCTGAAGGAGACATTGACCTGGGCTATTTCATCCCCGTCCAATAGCTCGCCCCAATCTTTCCTCACCGCCTCGGAGAAAAACCCACGCTCGTCAGGCATTACCCTTAGAGCATAACTTTTGACACCAGGCAAGTCATATTCCCTTGCTTGAGGCATCTTGCCCTCCCACTTTTCTACCGGCTTTATCCTTACGCCTCCTACCCCCTGGTAGGCCAGTTGCTTGCAACTTCCTTTCCTCCCATAGTGAACCGGCGTTCTTGGTATGTCCTTTGCCCATCATATAGTCCCTAAGGGCTTCTTGCCAGAGTCTCATATCATCCATTCCCAAAAGCCTTAGATGGTAGTTATCCAGCACCGAAAAATGAGGCCTCTTGGCTTTTTGAGGATACTGGCTGGAGGTTATGGCGGTAACAGGGGTTTTCAAGCCTGCTAGCCTCAGTATTTCTCCAGCGAATTCATACCAGGAACAGCTCCCTCTGTTAGTGATATGAAATATACCGTAGTACTCCGTGTTAATGAGCTGAGCTATCTTCCTGGCCAAGTCTCTGGTGTAGGTGGGCGAGAAGACCTGGTCGTGTACCACTCTCAGTTCATCTCGCTCCTGGGCAAGCCTGAGCATGGTTTCCACGAAGTTCCCCCCCTTGCCCCTTGCGCCAGCAAGGCCAAAGAGCCCCGATGTTCTTATGACCAAATGCCTGGTGCAAAAGTGTCTGACCTGTTCCTCCCCCGCCAGCTTGGACTTGCCATAGATGTTGAGGGGAGCAGGGGTATCGAACTCAGTGTAAGGTGTGGTCTGGGGCTCACCCTCCCCGCCGAAGACGTAGTCGGTGCTAGTATGCACCAGTTTGGCCCCAACTTCCTCGGCCATCACCGCCACATTCCTAGCCCCCATTGCATTTATGAGAAAGGCTTTATCTGGCTCAATCTCACAATCATCTACCCTGACATAGGCTGCCGTATTGATCACCACGTCTGGGCGGTGGTTATTGAAGGCATTTCTCACCGAGTTCATGTCGGCGATTTCAAGCTCTGCGTGAGTAAGGGGAACGACCTCCTCAGTATCCCGTAGGATCCAGCAAAGGTCGGTTCCAAGCTGACCATTGGCACCAATTATCAAAACCTTCATCTTTGGAGATACATTCTTTCATAGTATTCAAGATATTCCCCGCTCTTGATCCGTCGCCATGAGGCCTCATTTTCCATATACCACTGAATAGTTCTCGCTATCGCCTCCTCGAAAGATATGGTGGAATTCCAGCCCAACTCCCGCTCTATCTTGGCTGTGTCCAGAGCATAGCGTCGGTCATGACCAGGACGGTCGGCAACAAATCTCATCAGGCTTTGTGGTTTTCCCATGATATCGAGGATGTACTTCACCAGCTCCAAGTTAGTTTTCGCATTGTTTGCGCCGATATTATATATCTCACCTGGTTTGCCTCGCCGAATAATCAAATCCAGGGCGCGACAGTGTTCTTCAACATAGATCCAGTCGCGTATATTTAGCCCATCTCCGTATATGGGAATCTCCTTATCTTCCAGGGCATTAGTGATAACTAGGGGTACAAGCTTCTCGGGAAACTGATTGGGGCCGAAGTTGTTGCAACAGCGGGTTATGATGACAGGAAGAGTGTAAGTGCACCAGTAGGCGCGGCAGAGAAGGTCCGCAGCAGCCTTGCTCGCCGCATAGGGACTGCTGGGAAGCATGGGGCAATCCTCGGTGAACTTCCCCTCCGCTCCCAGGGAACCGTAGACCTCGTCTGTCGAGACCTGTATGAACCGGCCCACTTTGTACCGCCTTGCTCCCTCGAGGAGGATGCGCGTCCCTTTAATATTAGTCTCGATGAACGGTGACGGATCTAGAATGCTCCGATCCACATGGGATTCGGCAGCGAAGTTAACGATGACGTCGAAACCTTCTCTCAGAAGCTCATCGATTCTGCCCCCGTCGGCGATATCCCCTTTCATGAAGTGGTGTCGGCGTTCGTTCTGGATGTCCCCGAGGTTTTCCAAGTTGCCCGCATAGGTAAGCTTGTCCAGGTTAGTCACTTCCGAATTAGGATGCTCGCGCAGCATATAACGGACAAAACTACTGCCAATGAATCCAGCTCCGCCAGTTATCAGAACTCTCACCATCATCCCCTCTTACAGTTCTATCCTGGCATCGTCCCCCACGAAAATCTTCACCACCCTGAACCCTTCCGCTCGCTTATTGATTTCGACTCTGTTCCCTATGAGGCTATCCTCAAGGCGTTCTATTCCATAGATATAGCAACCCTGCAGAATAACGGAGTGCTCCACAGAGGAATCTTCGATCACTGTCCTTGCTCCTACACTGCTAAAAGGTCCTATGAAAGAGTTTCGAATCTCGCACTTTTCTGCGATGGAAACAGGGCCCCGAACAACACTGTTTTCTATCTTTGCCCCGTCTCCAATCTCGACTCTCCCCACTACTTGGCTTTGCGAATCGATTTCTCCTTTAATATCACGCTTCAGTAACCCATCGAGCACAACGCGATTCGCTTCAAGGAGGTCGTCTTTTTTACCGGTGTCAAGCCACCACCCGGTGAGGATATGGCTCTCTACCCTTCTACCGGTGTCAATCAGCCTCTGGATGGCATCGGTTATCTCAAGTTCTCCCCGCCCCGATGGCTTAATCTGGGCTATTGCTTTATGAATCTGGGGGGTGAAGAGATAGACTCCGACCAGGGCCAAATTGGTCTTCGGCTCATTGGGTTTTTCAACCAGATGCACCACCTTGCCGCTGTGATCAAGTTCGGCAACGCCGAAGAGGCGGGGATCGGGGACTTCCTTAAGCAGGACAAGGGCATCGGGCTGAAGAGTGATAAACTCTTCAACAAATCCTTTGATGCGACTCTCAATGAGGTTGTCGCCAACGAACATCAGAAAGGGCTCATCGCCAAGGAAGCCCCGTGCCGTCTTTACCGCATGGGCCAGCCCTCCAGGTTTGGGCTGGAGGACGTAAGTAATCTGGGCATTCCATCGTGATCCATCGCCGGCTGCTTCCTTTATGTGAGGGCCAGTTTCGGGCGAGATGATAACGCCGATATTTGTGATCCCTGCCTCCCTGACCTGATCCAGCACGTAGAACAGGATCGGTTTGTTGGCCACGGGCAACAGCTGCTTGGCCATGTTGGTAGTCAGCGGCTTGAGCCTGGTGCCCTTTCCGCCAGCAAGTATCAGCGCTTTCATAGTGGCCGTCATCGCACCGCTACTTCCGCCCGGAATCTGTTGAATTATACGTCTCCATGAGCGCCAAGTAAAGGTAAACCAAGGCCCGTGGCCAAAAGGCTTACATCTAAGACCAATTAGGCCGACTCAGACGGAACCAAATCCCCACCTTCCTGCGGAAGCGGCCCCCCAGCCTTGTGAGAGAACCAGTTTGTTGATCAACGCCCTTCAAAAACCGCTCATATTCCTGTAAAACGAAGGTGTCTGTTTCATCCTTGGGTTCTCTCTCACAAATGCTCTTGATCAGGGCCTCCCTGCTGGCGAAAATGGCCTCTTTGCTCACGTACTTGTGTATGGGCTCATTCCGAAAGTGCGGATTTGCCAGATAGCACTTCGTTTCCCATTCGTCCATTATCGTATGAACCTCCGCCCTTGTCATATTGTCATTCAAATAGAGAGCGCTCGGGCTGCTGAACGAGTCCCAATCCATATCAATTCCACAAATTCCCTTTCTCAACAGCTTTATCCCAGTACCCGCTGCCTGGATAGGGCTGAAGCAAGCCCCAAGAGACCTGACAGATCTTTCCCACGCGCAGGTTGTCGAAGATGGCTCTCCAGGAAGTGCTCATGTCCTCCCTTGTTTCTTCAGGGGCGTCGAAAATCATGGAGACAATTGTTGCGATCCCGTGCTTGTGAAGCGTGTCGAGAGCGCGCTGGTTCTGGGCTACGGTGACAGTTCCCAACTTCAATTCCCTGAGAACTGGCTCGGAAAAACTCTCGGCGCCGAACATAGCCCCTCTGACATTGAGCTTTTTCAGAAGCTCACACAGCTCATCGTCCACGAGGTTTGCCCTAACGGCAAAGGAGGTACCAACGTGATAATGCCTTTTCGCAAACTTGTCGGCAATCTCTCTCAGCCTCTTCCTGTTTACTATGAACAGGTCATCGAAAATGGAGATGGTATCGACGCCGTATCTGCTCACCAACTCTTCTATCTCATGGAGCACGTAGTCTGCGGAGAACTCGCGGTATTTCTTCCAATGGACTCGTGAAACACAGAATTTGCAATTGTAGGGGCAACCTCTGGAGGTAAGCATGTGTAGTGCGTCATTCTGGCCGGGCTCGATGCCCAAGGCGTCTCGGTCGGGAAGCGGTAACCTATCCAACGGCGTTATTAGCCCTCTTGGCTCTGTTTGAACAAGGTTGCCATTCTCATCCCAGTAGGCTATGCCCTTTACATTTGAAAGCTCTGCCGGGTCAAATACACGGCCCCGCAGGAACAAGTTCATGAGTTCTGTTAAGGTTTCTTCGCCTTCTCCGATGCAGGCGATAGCGCCTCCGGGCAGTGTTTGCGGAAGCAGCGAGATATGCACTCCACCCAATAATACGGGGCTACCCAGCTCCTCCTGAACTCGTTTGACATACCCCTGAGCCACTGCAAAATCCTCGGTGGGAGCGCTAATTCCTACACAAGCAGGTCTGCTTTGAATAACAGAGTCGATGTCCTCGTAAATGTCAACATCCAGCTCAGGCAACTCCATGCGGAGGTAACTCTTGAGGTATCCCAATCCAAGTGGTTTCAAGTAGTTCCACCCGTGCAAATCCCTGGTTGGTGATATCAACGCAATCGCACCTTACGCCGCTGCGGCAATGGCGTTTTAGAACGGGCTACCCGTGAGCAAGCAGTTGCATCAATCTCTTGCCTGCTGCCTCCCAGAAGCTCCCCTAGCTTCGTTTTGGCCGCCTCGTAGGAGTGGTATCTTTGGATGTTCCTCATCGAGTTCTCCGATAGCCGGTGCCACAAGCTTCCATCCCTGTAGAGCAGGGCGATTTTATGGGCAAAGTCCGCCGCAGAATCGGCTATGAGGATGTCTTCTCCATCCATTGCCTCCATACCCTCAGCGCCTATGGAGGTGGTGACAACGGGCAGTCCGTGGCTCATACTCTGATTGATCTTGCCCTTGACGCCAGCCCCGTAGCGCAAGGGGGCAACCGATAGCTTGCAGCTTTCAAAATATGGGGTCAAATCCCTAACATAGCCCGTTACTATGACATCCTCTGAGGCCAGGGACAGGACCTGCCCCGGTGGATTGCTGCCAACAATAGCGCTGCCAACGATGTAGAAGCGCACATCGTGGAGGCTCTCTTTGACCAGGGGGAATATCTCCTTGACAAAGAATGTGACCGCATCCACATTGGGGGTATGGTCAAAGCCGCCAACGAAGACAATATCCCGCCTCTCAGAGAACGGCCGTCGAGGTCTTG
>JBHIBU010000006.1:0-16647 GCA_046759245.1 Dehalococcoidia bacterium
TAATAGCAAAATCGGGGCACAGAACCTCACATAGTCCACAGGAATTGCACCGCTCCGGCCTGAGGAGCTGGGGGTCCTTTGACCCGTCCAGGGCTAGAGCCTGCTTGGGACAAAAGGCGACGCAGATACCGCAGCCCTTACACCAGGCATGATAAAAGATAACTTTGTCAGCCTCTTCTTCACGCAAGACGGAATGTGCTTCTTGTCCCCGTCTTTTTGGCTTGGCCACTGCCCTTTCACCCTCTGCGCTTACAATCTCTATTATATGATAACACATTGCTATTCTGTTGCCAAAGGGGTGTCATTCGCCCGATTTCTCGAAGCCGTGGTGGAGCTTTTCTTTGGCCACCTTCTTTCCGAAGCCCACCGGGCCAACACCGAGCTCTTCACTTCGGTGGAGGGCAAGGTTCGCCAGGTTTTCTGCATGGCTGGTAGAGGGCAGGCTACTGATTGGCTGTCAGAAGACCGAGGAGTTCTTCCTGTGATAGATTCGTGGCCTTCTTAAAGACCATAGATTTGGGGTGATCGAACACTGTGAATGTCTCCTCGGCAAAGCCCATGTTGATGACGATGCCACTTGGGGAGCAGGTCTCTATGCCCTCCGGCACAGGGAGCTTTGGACGAGTGAAGGTGTCATTCACGATGGTTATGCCGAAAAGGCTTGGGTAGGAGGTGGCACAGTAAACCAGATGGAAGCCAAGCTCCCCTGAAAAGAGGAGTTCATGGTATTTGGAAGTTAGAGGGTAACGCTGCGGCAACCGGGGGATGGTTCCATATACCCTGTTCGTGAACACGATGATGTAATCGGCATCATGAAGCTGCTCGGCGATATTCGCCATTTTTTCAGGGCTATCCTCATCATAGAGGCGGAGCCTGACTACCTGATATGGGCCTAAGTAGAGCAGTAGTTCCCAATCTTCCACTGCCACGATCTCTTCTTGGTCAACGTTGGTGTTTGCCCACTGGGTCGCCTGTACTACGGGACGTGGCTTAGAATAGATGCTGACGTGGGCAAAAGAGTAGAACACTGAAGACGCGATAACCAGCGCGATGACGCCGATAATGAAAGGTCGCCAATTTCCCCTCACCCGCTCATACAAGGCTGAAAACAAGCAGGCAGCGACCAGGCAGAGGAAGGGAACCAGTGGCAATACATAACGTATGAACTTCACCTCCATGGCGCCTACGATCAAAAAGAACGGTAGTATCCAGGAGAGAAGCAAAAGATCGGATTTACGACGCCGTTTTATTGCGGTGGCTAGAGTGAAGAGTAGGCCCCCCCAAGCTGCTAGCGCAAGGGGCAAGCCCATGCCCCAAACAGACAGATGCCTGATTTGATAAAGGTATGGGGTGGTGTTGATAAATTGCCGCGTCCAGGGCAAGTCAGAGGCCCGAGTGACAACCGCATCCCTGACCCAGATGGTCTCGGCTACAAATCCTTTCCAGTCGATGAAGATATATGGCTCGGTGACGGCGATGGTAATCATTGCCATAAGAATCACAATCCCTAGCCCTGCCAGGCCACTCTTGATGCGGCCTGCCCTGAAGGAAACTTTGGCAAGGGCATCGCTCTGGCCTTCAAAGCACTGTAACGTGTAGGCAGTAGCTACCACCCCCAAAAGGATGACCGCGCTCATCTTAGTGGCGATAGCCAAGCCTAAGCAGAGCCCAATTGGCACGGCGGCCCACATGGTGGGCTTGGTGGGCTTGCTGATAACCTTTGCTGAGAATAAAACGGTTAGAGCGACGAGGAAAGTGAGCATCGAATCTACGGTAGTGAAATGGGCCTGCTGAATGGACAGCACGGTGAAAGCAACAAGGATAGCGGCTAGAAGGCCGGTGCGATGGTTGTAAAGCCGTCTCCCCAATAGATACACGAGCAATACGGTTCCCGTGTCGAAGACGGCCGCCATGCCACGGCCCACCAGCCTCAAATCAAAGCCAGCCAAGCTCTCCTTGAAGTTGGATAGGATGCTGCCGACGCCCTTGAGGAGATAAATGGGCAGGCTTCCATAGCTGAAGAAATGCGGATTGAGGGGGCTTTGCTCTGGATCTAGGAGTTGACTGAGAGAGGGAGGCCAATCTGGTAGATGTATCCTCCAGGCCGCTGCCAGTAGCGCATGTTCATCGGGGTGGAGTATGTGGCCTTGGTCCCAGGCAAGGCCGTACAAACGAAGGCTTAGCGCACACAGGATTACGGCCCCGAGAAGGGTCGGGACTTGAACTTTGGGTTGAGAGAGAAAGAATCTCGTTTTGCGGTACATCGCAGCACAGTGGCAGTGAGGGGTTCCCGCCCCTGACTCCAAAGCGCAGTATAGCGTGAAGACTTTATCTAGAGTAGACGCGGTCGTCCCAAAAGGGAGCCTAACCGCTTCCTCGCTGCGTCGCTGGGGAGCATAAGACACCCATCTTCAGCTCCTATTGAATTAAGTCGGGGAAGCACTTGTTAGCGCTCTCCTAAATTTACGCTATTCTACATCGTCAGCCCGTTGATAAAACCGTTGACGGACACTTTAGATTATTGACCTGGTTTTGTCAAGGAGTCATCGTCATTGCACAAACAAGCGTTTGGTGCAACTATGGCGGCGACACTTCACTTCTCAGTGGGGAGACTCTTTCTGCCGGGCACGGGTTCCATCCCCAATTTGACAACTAGCAGCCCTTGTGCTAGGCTCGTCGCGCAGGAGTCTGACTTATAAGCGCCCTGCAAATCGTTTCTGGGCAGTGCGCCAAAACTGTTCCCACAACATGGAGACCCTGGTGACGGCGAAACTCGCTGACAAGCGGTTGCACTATGCTTTCATGAGAGGTGAGAACCATGGCGAAATTGGACGCCCTCGCCTTCCTTGATGCTACCGCCCAGGCCGAGCTGGTGCGGCAGAGGGAGGTCAAGGCGATCGAGCTCATGGACGCGGCCATCGAGCGGATCGAGCGTCTGAACCCTACCCTCAACGCGGTGGTGACGACGATGTATGAACAGGCGCGCACCGCGGCCAGCGGCGAACTGCCCCCTGGATCCTTTGCCGGCGTGCCCTTCCTGCTCAAGGACCTGCTGGCCTCTTGTGGCGGGGTACGGATGACGTTGGGATCGACCTACCTGTGTGACTTTGTGCCCGATCACGACAGTGAACTGGTGGCACGGCTGAAGCGCGCCGGGCTGATCATCCTCGGCAAGACCAACACGCCGGAGTTCGGCATCCTTCCCACCACCGAGCCCCGTCTCTTCGGCCCGAGTTGCAACCCCTGGAACACGGGCCGGACCACGGGCGGTTCCAGCGGGGGCTCGGCCGCCGCTGTGGCCGCTGGCTTGGTTCCCATGGCGCATGGCGGCGACGGTGGGGGATCGATCCGGATTCCAGCCTCATGCTGTGGGGTCTTCGGCCTCAAGCCCACCCGGGGGCACAATCCCCTTGGCCCAGATTTCGGCGACATCATTAGCGGACTCGTGGTCGAGCACGCCATCACCCGCTCGGTGCGGGACAGCGCCGCCCTGCTCGATGCCACCTCGGGCCCTGCGGTGGGCGACCCATACCGGGCACCGCCACCGCCGCGCCCGTTTCTCCAGGAGGTAGGCGCCGACCCGGGGCGGCTGCGCATCGCCTATACCGCCGAGGCGGCCACCGTTGCCCCGGTGCACGCCGATTGCGTCAGCGCGGTGCGCGACGCGGCGAAGCTATGCGCTGACCTGGGCCACGAGGTGGTGGAGGCGGCCCCGGCGTATCCCGGTGACTTGGTGATCCAGGCGTTCATCACCCTGTGGTCGGCGGGGTGCGCCTGGATTATAGACGGCATGGCCCTTCAAACCGGCCGCACCCCGACCCCGGACCAGTTCGAACCGCTTACCTGGGCCCTGTACCAGATGGGGCGCCAGCAGAGCGCATCGGCCTATCTGCTCGCCGTGACGGCGCTCCAGGGGGTGGCCCGTGACGTCGCTCGTTTCTTCGTCAACTACGATGTGTGGCTCACCCCCACTCTCGCCGAGCCGCCCGTGCCCCTCGGCACCTTCGACTCCCCACCCGAGAACCCCCTGCAAGGGCTGTTGCGTGCGGCGGCATTCGTGCCCTTCACCCCGATCTGCAACGTCACCGGGCAGCCCGCCATGTCGGTGCCGCTCTTCTGGAACGCTGACGGCCTGCCGCTGGGCACCCACTTCATCGGGCGCTTCGGCGATGAGGCCACGCTCTTCCGCCTTGGGGCGCAACTCGAGGCAGCGCGCCCATGGACCCAGCGGCGTCCGCCGCTATCGGACTGAACCGGCTACCGAGACGGGCCGAAATGTGAAGCAACGGGCCAGGGTTAGCTCAGTACTATGGTGGCGTAGGGGAAGCGAGAACTACATTTATTCGGATGCGTGTCGGAGACTGCTACACTCATTCGACTTCAGGCGTTTTGTGCATCAGAGAATACAATCTGATGTTTTGTTTTGTCGTGTTCGCTCTTTGGGTCATATTCAAGTTAGGGATGTAATGTGTAGCTCCGAAGAAACGATGCCTGGGATATTCGAGCCAACTTCTAAGGGCAGCGTGGGGGAGATGCATGGCAGCTTAAGATACTAAGGGGGACAAGAATGCGTATGTTGAGAAGACTAGCAGTGATAGCAGGCACCGCAGCTTGTCTTGCCATGCATGGATTAGGCATCAAAACACTGTCCCTATGTAGGCGCGTCCCTGACTATGATGAGAATTTCAGAAAACTATGGGAAAGACACAAGAATCCGATAAGTTGGGTTTGCCGACCCTTTTTCGGCCTTCTTGCTGTTGGAGGACTTCCGTTGCATAACTGGGTTGCGATCGGGGTAGGTGTTTTTGGCATCGCAACAAGTTGGTTTTGGTTTCCCAAACCCAAAAGACCGCCTGAATGGGCTGAGAACTTCATCAATAAAGAATTTGAAACAATTCAGCCGAGCGAGGACCCCTGGGGTTTCCGACGAGTAGCCCAGATTATGTTAATTATTGTGGCTGTAGCAATTATGTGTGCAGCTCTTTTGCTACTGCCTCATCCCTATAACTGGCTCGGCCTGATAGTCTTGGCAGTCGGGGCCGTATACAAAACAATCTGGAGTGCAAGATTACACAGATCTGTCCTCGGGCCGATATTAATGGTCAATCTGGTGGGATATCTTTTGGCCGGGATTGTCCTGGTGTTGTTATTTTTGCTCGTTTGAAGTATCCCAAACTTGAGTTGTGCTGATGCTGGTAAAGACGAACGAATGGTAATTTTGATGACAGGGCTCATCAGTGGCACGGGACTTTCTGGTCGCAGGCAATTTTGCCAAGCGATTACACAAAATGGCTTTTTGTTACTTCCTCTAATTTCACCAGAGCTTGACGTGACCGCTTTCCCCCCGTCTACCTTCATCCCGGCTGAGTGAAGCTATCTTAGCCACCAGCTCCTCCAGTCGTGGGTTTCCCAGGAAAAGCAGGCGGCCGTTCAGAAAATAGGATGGCGTGGCGGGGATATCGGGCAGGTCACCTTCCGTCATCTCATCTAGCACGCTCACCCTTACCTGAAGACCCGACAAACTGTGCTTGATCTCCCCAGCTAGCCTAGATGCCTCTTCATAGCCGAGACAATGCCTCATCACATAGATATCCAGAACCTTCATGGGATGTCACTCGCTTTCCTCTGCCATTGGGCTTAGAACTTAAATCATATTAACCCATGAATCAGCCCTTGTTTGTAATCTAGATTACAGAAAGACCCCAGGCCAACTGGTAGACTTGATACCAGTCGAAGATAATGTCTCTTTCGAAAGGAGGAATACAGGTATGCTTTGACTTCGAACACATATATGACCTGCGAAATCCATAACATAAAAGGAGGAGGAGGAAAGATGAGACGAAGATTTTTAGCCCTATTCAGTATTGCGCTGGCCGGCGTTTTGCTCCTGGCGGCCTGTGCCAAGCCTGCTGGCCCCCCAGCGTATGACCCCAGCGCTGCCCATAGTGAGGGTTATTGGTATTCGCGATACAATCTGGGCCATCTGGTGATGATGTCCGGGATGGGGGTTCAGCTCATGCCACCTATGGAAATGGTGCAACAGATGATGGGGATGGCCGGCATCTCAGAAGGCCCCGCAAACCCTTATCTGGTGCAAGCCCTCTATAGCTCTGGAGACCCCCATTTGATAACAGAATTTGACGGCGACCCCAATAACTTCTCCAACTTCCGCTGGGACCAGGCCCAGATGGATAAGACCGTTACCCCTCAGTCCATGGGTTACACCATGATCAAGGAGGTAATCTGGGCTAAGTCCTTCGCCAGCGATGTGGAGGGTCCCGACCCCATGAACCATTTCCGAGCCCTCGTCTTGAGCACCGAGGCAGCCGCCCAGGCCAACTTTATGATGACCAACCTAAAGGCGAGCAACGGATTATTTGTCCATGGCTGGAAAGAGGGTAGTGTCTCCGACGCCGCCCTCACCCCCCAGGACCAGTTGGTAATGCTTTGGGCTCTCTCCGAGCTAGCGGACTACGCCAGCGGCAGGTATAACTGGTATGCGGCACCCCTATCCCATAGCCAGGCTTTGGCGCTGGCCGATGGGCTACTCACGGCCATTGTGGATCAGACTACCGTTGCCCCAGGCTTCCTGCTCAGTATGACCACGCGGGATCTGGGGATCGCCCTATCCGCTTTAGCCGCTTATGCCAGCTATACCCAGAATGAGGACCAAAGATCATTGGTTGTGGAAGAGCTTATTCCTTCCCTGACGGCCGAGCTAGAAAGCAGGATGGACGACCAAGGTAAGCTGGTGGCTGACGGGGGATACAGCCAAGCGGCCACTCAGGGGGCAGCGATAAACGGACTGATTTTTGCCTTCAAGGTAACGGGCGATGCCTCATCCCGTGATGCAGCCCTCAACCTCTGGGGCTATCTGGAGACCCTCTGGGACAACACAGCCAGTGTTTATGCACCCTTCCCGGGAGCTTCCAGTTACACCTATACTCCCAGGGATGTGGCCGATGTGGTGGCAGCATTCAATGCCCTGCTCCATGGACTTGACCTGGATGTCGAGCAAAGGTTTGCCGACTTCCTCAACGGGGCTGTGAATCTTTCCGGCTTGCAGATTGCTGAGGGCGCGCCCACAGGAGGTGGCGAGGATGAAGACACAATTCCAGACCCCTTCCATGCCGGGGGGGAATTCGGGCAGTCGCCGGTGCTAGCCACCGAAGCGGCCTACAACGTGGCCTCAGGCGAATGGAGTATCACCAATCCCCGGTTCACCACGTCATATGCTATGGCCCTGTCCAACCAGATGATGTGGATAGGCCTCTGGGTCTTGAATCCCAGTGTGCCCGGCCATGGTATCCCTGAGACCAGGTAAGAGAATCGGGATTAGGGGGGTGCCCCTCATTAGGTCAACACTGTCGGAAAGGAGGTGAAAAGGATGAAGATTGTGAGCTTGTGTGGCCCGAATTCATGCTGCCCAGTAGTCAAAATAGATGATGAGCATGTCGAGATAGGAGAGAAGGACAACATCTGCGTTTTGGCTAAGAGTGAGTGGCAAGCTCTGAAAGAGAAGATACTAAAGGGAGAGATTTGAATCAGAGCTACGACGATACCCATAAGAATTTAGGATAGAAGGGGAGTGAATCCGATGTGTGAGGCGTGTGGCTGCATGGCTAAAGAGGCACCAAAACCAGATGACCCCTGTCCCTGTGGCAGTGGCAAGCAATACAAGGATTGCTGCGGAATGGGTAAGTGACAGCACCGCCTGGGCGACACTTCATCACTGGAAGTGTCGCCCAGGACTTGAAATCATACCTGTGCGGGCAACAATATTGTAGAAGGGGGAGACATGCCCAGATTGAAGCCCGGGGACAAGGCCCCAGATTTCACGGTCAAGGACTTGGAAGGCAGACATCATCGGCTGTATAATTACCTCAAAGGGGAGAAGATAGTGCTGCTTTTCTACCGAGGGGAGTGGTGCCCCATCTGCAACATCCAACTCCACTCCCTCCAGGAGAAACTGGCCGAGTTCCAGAAGGAGAACGCCCAGATTTTGGCTGTCAGCACCGATACCCCGGAGAATAGCCAAAAGCTGGTAGGAAAGCACAACCTAAGCTTCCCGGTGCTGGCGGGCCTGGGTCGCGAAGTGGGCGAGGCCTATGACCTTTTCTTCAGTGAAGAGAAAGGCCATGCTGAGCCTGCCGTCTTTATCCTGCGCCCCGACGGCACCGTGGCCTACGTCAGCCTGCAAAGTGGGCCCTTGGGCCGTCCCAGCAACGATGACCTGTTAAGAATAGTGGGCCGAATCTAGCCGGGATAGGTGAGCGCTCCGAGCTATCTGAAGAAAGGAGGCTCGAGACCATGGCACTCAAGGTAACTGTATACTCAGACTATATCTGCCCCTTCTGCTTTATCGGTAAAGAGCGGGTGGACCGACTGGAGAGAGAGTTCGGGATAGATGTGGAGTGGAAGGGTTTTGAGATACACCCTGAGACCCCTCTCGATGGCAGCGACCTCGCATCCCTAGGATTCAATAAAACTATGGCTGCTGCCCTTCACTCCCGAGTGCGGGAACTGAGCGAGGAGGCTGGTCTAAAGCTAAATTTCCAGTCCCGGATATCCAATTCCAGCCTGGCCCTGCGGGTTGCGGAATTCGCCAAAGAGAAAGGGAAATTCAAAGAATATCATGAGGCGGTCTTTAGGGCCTACTGGCAGGAGGGTAAAGACATCGGGCACGGGGAACAGCTTCTCTCCCTCGCGGCTCAGGCGGGCCTGGACTTGGAGGAGCTGGAGTCTTATCTGGAAAGCGGTCAGGCTGATGGCAAGTTGAGTCAGTACCTTCAGGAAGTCGGGGAATATGGCATTGAGGGGGTACCCACTTTCATCATAGGCAACAAGATGGTTGTGGGAGCCCAGCCCTACGAAGTGCTGGAGAAGGTGCTCCTCCAGGAACTCGCCAGTGATAGCGAAAAGGAGCAGGAATGGCAAAGCTAGTGTGTGTCTCCTGTGCCTACCGTGTGTTGCCGGCCTGGGGTCAAGGCCACAGCTTCAGATACGCCTATTATCCAGCCGGGGAAGACCACGGCTCTATTGACGCACCCAAACGCTGTGGTAAGCCGATGAAGCTGGAGCAGTAACCGAACTAACCTCGGGTCTAGGCAAAGGCTATGAAAAAGATAAGGGTATTCGCGGCAATAGCCATAGCGGTAGCCATCTTTGTCTTGGCTATCCGCCAGATTACTCCAGTAATAGTGCCTTCGCCTACCCCTACCCTTCAATCCACACCTAGCTCGACACCAGCGCCCCCCGAAGACCGTCCTCTCTTCTCTACTTTTGGCTGGAAAACCGATTTCAGTAAGCATAGTGTGCCCTACTCGGAGATCTTCTCGGGAGGTGTTGGCAAAGACGGAATTCCTCCAATCTACGAGCCCAAATTCGAAAGTGTGCCCGAAGCAGACGTTTGGCTTAGCGATGGGGACCCAGTGGCGTTTTTGCAGAGTGGCGCGCAAGCACGCTCGTATCCTCTGAGAATTCTAATCTGGCACGAGATAGTAAGTGACGAGGTCTCTGGTATCCCTGTGGCGATGACCTTTTGCCCCCTTTGCAACACAGTAGTTGTCTTCGATCGCCGCTTAGAGGGAAAGGTCCACACTTTTGGAGTGTCAGGGCTGCTGCGCAATAGTGACCTTATCATGTGGGATCATGAGACGGAGTCTCTGTGGCAGCAGGCCACTGGTGAAGCCATCGTGGGGGAACTCACTGGCCAGATTCTTGATTTCTTGCCTTCCTCCATTGTCTCATGGAAGGACTTCAAGGCATCATTCCCTGAGGGTACGGTCCTTTCTCGAAATACGGGCTATTCCCGAGAATACAGCATAAATCCCTACTCCGGTTATGACACCTCATCGTTCCCCTTTCTTTTCACTGGTGAGCTTGACCCGCGTTTAGCGGCTTTAGAGCGTGTGATCGGAGTTACCATTGGTGGCGAGTCAGTGGCTTATCCTTTCTCTGTTCTGGCTGAGCTAGGTGTGGTCAATGACAGCATTGGAGAAAAGAGGATAGTCATCTTCTTTTCTCCAGGAACAGTGTCGCCGTTGGATGAGTCGATCATCGAGACATCTAGGGAGGTAGGCTCAGCAGCGGCCTTTTACCCTACTGTCGAAGGCCAGGCTCTGACCTTTGAATGGAGTGAGGGTCAGATAGTAGATCGAGAAACGTTGAGCTCGTGGAATATCTTCGGCAAAGCGATAGCAGGACCATCGGAAGGCCAAGCTCTTGAGTCCGTGGTACACGGGACGCACTTCTGGTTTGCGTGGGCTGCCTTCAATCCTGATACTATCATCTATCAACCTTAGTGGTAAAGGGGAACACCCTTGACAATTCACAAGGATATGCCTTCCTCGATTAACGAGGCTTCATCAACCGAGGGCGATAAGGTATTTCTGGAGACTACCCGTAGCATCTGCCCCGTATGCAGGAGCGATATTGATGCCGGGCTCTACATTGCCAGCCATCGTGTTTATTTGGGCAAGCGATGCCCTACTCATGGCTATTTTGAAGCGCTTGTCTGGTCTGACGCCGATATGTATCTCGAGGCATTGCGCTATAACAAGCCAGGCATGAAACCCCTGGAGTTCGGCTCCCAGGTAAAGGAGGGCTGCCCCCACGATTGTGGAATTTGTCCTGAGCACCAGCAGCATACCTGTTTGGGGATAATTGAGATCACCGGGAGGTGCAACCTCAGATGTCCCACATGCTTCGCCGGGGAGGAACACGGAGCCATGCTGAGCCTGAAGCAAGTGGAGGACATCCTCGATAATTTTCTTCGTCGCGAGGCTCAACCCGAGGTGGTTCAGATAAGTGGTGGGGAACCTACCGTCCACCCTGATATCATACCGATCCTCAGACTGGCTAAGTCCAGGTCCATTAAATATGTGATGCTGAACACAAATGGGCTGCGCATTGCCCGCGACCAAGAGTTCGTCGCTCAGCTGGCCGATGTCAGGCCTGTCGTTTACCTGCAATTTGACGCCCTTTCCGAGCAACCTTATAGGGTGTTGCGGGGCGTGAACGGCTTGCTTGGGGATAAACTCCAGGCCCTTGACCACCTGGCTCAGGCTGAGATCGACGTTGTCTTGGTGGCCACTATAGTTAAGGGGGTTAATGACCACGAGATAGGTGCCATCACCGAGTTGGGAGTGGAGCATCCCGCAGTGAGAGGGGTCTGCTTTCAACCGGCGGCTTATGTGGGAAGGCATCTTCCTTTCCTTCCCTTGGAACGGACTACCCTGCCCGATGTTATTCGCGCCGTGGAGGAGCAAACGCAGGGGATTTTCCTCACAGAAGACTTCATCCCTGTCCCCTGCCCCTACCCTACTTGCAGTGCCACTACCTATGCCTACATAAAGGGCGAAAAGGTGACGCCTCTGCCTCGTATTTTGAATGTCGACGATTACCTGGGTTATTTCACCAATCGCGCTGTTCCCGACCTTTCCCCGGAGGTGAAGACTGCCCTGGAAGGGTTATGGTCTGCCTCAGCGGTGGCTGGCTCCGATAGGATGGCAGTTAATTGTTCTATCTGCGGCGTTGACGCGGCGATAGATGTCTCCTCCCTGGAGAAAAATGTCTTTATGGTGACAGTGCATGGTCTCATGGATGCTTATACCTTTGACCTCAAGCGAGCTAAAAAATGCTGCGTTCATGAACTGCTGCCAGATGGGCGCATGATCCCCTTTTGTGTATATAACAATATCGGCTACCGTGAGAGAACGGCTCGACTGGCTGAAGATAGGTTATGAACGAAGATGGTCGTGATATCAAATCCTGTTGTGCCGGCTTTTGCCAAAGCGATTGGGTGCGCTTGCTTATCGGCCCGGCATTCCATCCTGGTGGTCTGGGCTTGACCAGGTGTGGTATTATGTTTGGTAAATAAGAGCTAACATAGCCAAAGTAGTTAATATGGGAAATCCTGGCATAGAAATAATGCGATAAAGGACTGTTCAGACATTATTCAATAAGGGAACTCGAAAGTGGGTTATAAACCGATAAGTGATTATGGCATCATTGGGAACATGCTTTCTGCGGCTTTGGTAGGAAGCGACGGCTCCATCGACTGGTGTTGCCTGCCTCGGTTCGATTCCCCCAGCATCTTTGCCGCCATACTGGATGATGAGAAAGGGGGCAGATTTCATATCAAGCCCCAGAGGCCCTTTCGATCCCATCAAGCCTATCTCCCTAACACGAACATACTTCAGACTACCTTCGAAACAGAGACGGGCACGGCCACCGTAATTGATTTCATGCCCTGCTACCAAACCTCTAGGCGCAGACTAACACAATTTGATGAAATACACCGCCTCGCAAAATGCACTGAAGGTCAGGTGGCTCTGGAGGTTGTCTTTGAACCAAGGCTAAACTACGCTAGAGGCGGTAGCTTGATAAGCACCTCGAAATACGGCGTTACAGTACGGGGAGAGGCAGAAACACTAACTGTCTCCTCTCTGATTCCTTTTGCCATCCACGGTGATAGAGCCATCGCTCAGTTCACGCTTCAGCAGGGACAAAGCGCCGATTTCATCCTGCGCTATGGCTCTGATAAGCCACGACCACCCGCTACTTACGGTTCAGCCGCTAAGTTGGAGCGGACGTCGGCCTACTGGCAGCAGCAGGCTGAAGGTTGCCTTTTCCCCAGCCCCTGGCGGGAAGCCATAGTGCGCTCCTATCTGGCTTTGCACTTGCTGTTATACTCGCCAACCGGAGCCCTCCTAGCCGCGCCTACCACTTCTCTTCCGGAACAAATCGGCGGCGAACGCAACTGGGACTATCGCTTTACCTGGCTTCGGGACGCCTCGCTAACGCTGAATGCCTTTTTGCATTTAGGTCATACGGAAGAGGCCATAGGGTTCATGAAGTGGCTGATAACTGTGTGTGGCAGGTGGGGAGCCAAATGCCACATCCTCTATGATATCGATCTTGAGGATCCGCTTAAAGAGCAGGAATTGAATCATCTCCGGGGATACCGAGATTCCCGTCCGGTACGCATTGGTAATGATGCCTACGGGCAATTTCAACTAGATATCTTTGGAGAGGTACTCGAGACTGCCTATAATTATCTTAATATGAGGGATCGTATAACACGCCGTACCTGGAGACTCCTGGAAAGCTTCGTCAATGCCGCCTGTGAGAGCTGGCAACGGCCCGATAGCGGCATCTGGGAGGTAAGAGGTGGCCCCTATCATTTTGTCCATTCCAAGCTCATGTGCTGGGTAGCCCTGGACAGGGGTATCAAAATAGCGGAAAAGCTGGGGCACAGGAAAAACCTTGCCCGCTGGCGGAAAACGGCCCAGGATATCCGAAATGACATACTAAATAGGGGTTGGAATCAGCAGCGGGGGGCCTTCACTCAGCACTACGATACCTTGGCCCTGGACGCGAGCAATCTTCTCATACCTCTCTTCGGCTTCTTGCCTATCTCCGATAAACGGATCGTGTCCACCATCGAACACACCATGGAAGAGCTCAGCTGGAATGGTCTATTACGTCGATATAGAACGGATGAGACCGATGATGGACTGAGTGGATCGGAGGGGGCATTTCTCTGGTGTTCATTCTGGTTGGTGAGGAACCTGCTTCAACTGGGCAGGCTGGATGATGCCATAGCCTTGTATCAAAGATTACTCAGCCATAGTAATCACCTGGGCCTTTTTTCGGAAATGGTAGACCCCACCTCTGGGGAAGCCTTGGGCAACTTTCCTCAGGCGCTCACTCACTTGGCGGTGATCATTACTGGACTGGAGCTAACCCACGCCATAGAAGAGAAAAAGACTGGGGCAGGGGGTTCCACCGGTTAACCTCAGGAAGAAGGATGGTGAAATGATTTTGGTAGGCAGGCTATGGAATTCGGAATAACTGAGGACATGAATCTTTCCTTCTGAGGGGGGAGACAATGAAAGCTGCAGCAGCTACCCCAACGCGCTTCACCCTGCCCCCTATAGCATCAGGACAGTGGTTGAGATCTCTTAAATCCAGATTATGAATGAAGCCCCAGCGCCCCCCGGTGAGGACAATTTCCCCCATTAAATAGAGAGCTCTGAAACAGGCTACGAGGACGACCACAGGAAAACACAACATTGATTTCCCAGTGCGGGCGGGCATAGTGGCTTGACAGGGATAACTCTATCGGCTACAATATTCTCAAAACCGAATATCAGAGGATAAGCCATGGCTACTATTCTAACAAAGGACGAGGAGAGATTGGGACTAAAGCTGGCGCTCACAACCAGGTTTTTTCGCGCCCTGGGTGACGCCAGCCGTCTAAAGATTCTCGAGTCGCTTCTAGACGGGGAGAAGAACGTTGGCAAACTGGTGGAACTGGTGGGGTCAAGCCAGGGAAGGGTCTCCAATCATCTAGCTTGCTTAAAGCAGTGTGGCTTCGTAAACACCCGGCGGGATGGCAAGTTCATCTACTATCGCATTGCCGACGATGAGGTCCGCCGCTTACTGGAGATTTCGCAGTGGATGATAGCCCGCAAGGCCGAGCAGATCTGGGCCTGCAGTCGCGTAAATGGCACGGAGGATAGTCCACCCGAAAGGTAGCAACAGAAAAGATGGCTCATCTTTTACTGGACTGATCCGGCTTTACAAGCCTTAGAGAGGCCAAATAAGAAGGAGGTAAACAAATGGAAGAAGTGGTGAAGATGCTGGCCGAGGCGCCAGAGGAACAGCGAAGGACTATGATACAGGAGCGGCTGGAGATGTATGTGGGGATGTCGGAGCTCATCAGAAGGTCTGCCATGTCCCAGATGATGGAGGCGTGTCTCAGCCTGCCCCAGGCCGACCAGAAGAAGCTGATCAAGACCCGCACCGAGCTCCTGTGCGACCTGCCCGGTGAGAAGCGGATGACCATGCTGAACACTTATAGAGGCATTCTCCAGTCCCTGCCCCAGGAGCGGGCCATGATGGAGATGGACATTATTAAGTCCATCATGCCTGAGCTATCTTCCAGTCACCAGCAGCAGGTAGAGGACATGATGAAGATGATGCCCATGCCGGCTATGGCCGGGCCTGCTCGTCCCGCCGCACCGCCCACGAAGAAGCGGTGGTGGGAGTTCTGGAAGTAATCGGCAGCGGGCCAACTCAGCACCCCATCCTTGTCTCTCTTATTAGAATGCCGCGTTTGCAAGGTCTTATCCCTCGCCTCAGGACAGGTACGTTACAGCTCATGGCAAGAGAGGGTTTGTGACTGGTCGGGTCACAAAATAGCGAAGTGTCAACAAGCGTCAATTCGCATGGGATGCGTGTCGGTTTCAAAATAGAAGCGCGCTAGGCGCTCTAGAAGCTTGCGGCCACTTCCTTAGCCAATTCCGCCAGACGGATGGGGTCCCGGATCTGAATCTGACTGCGGGCGAGGTGGAGCACCCCTGCCTGTTTTAGCTCCTGGAGAATCTGACTCACCTTTGGTCTACTGCCAGCCGCCCACATGGCCAGGGTCTCGTGCGTTATCCCGGCAAGGGTAAGGCCGTGAACAGCAGATAGACCCAGCAGCGTCCAGGCCACGCGTGCGCGGAGCTCACTGAAGACCAGAAGTTCCAACCTTTCCTCAATTTCTCCCAGCCGCCCCAGCAGCAACTGCACGAGATTATATGCTACCGTGGGAAAGTTTCGACAGATGCCTTCCAGCTTCTCAAAGGACAGGAAGCCAACAACACTTTCCTCCACGGCTTCGGCAAAGCAACAGTAGTGCTTTTCCACCGAAGAGAGGCCAAAGAGTTGCCCTGGCACAATTCGACTCATAGGCAACTTGTTGCCGCTCTCGCTAAGACGAAACTCTTCAATAAGCCCGGTCTTAACCAGATGTAAGCCCTGTTGATGTTCCCCAAGTTCATACACGTATGTTCCTCGGGCATACCTCTGGTCTTGGCTCATCTTCATAATTGCGTCGGCCTCTGACCTGGACAGCCCGGAAAGAACTTCGGCCACATTTATAGGCCGGCTCTGCAGCCGGTTGGAGCCATCTCTGGCATTAACCTCACGCCGCTGACCACTATGGGGTGCGGTCATAACCTATTGGGACCTCCACGGCTTGTGTTCCCCAGGAGACAGACAGCCATCATTCTATCCGTTATCATTATAACAGAACGATTCGGAGAAGCGATAAAATGTCGGAGCTTCGAACTGGGATAAGAAGGTCTAGTACCATAAAATGAAGAGGATTAGCTATGGAGAAGTTTAACCTTATCATTATCGGTGGTGGGGGGGCAGGCTTCGCCGCTGCCACTAAGGCCTCGGAACTGGGCGTAAAGACGGCCCTCGTCAACTCCGGGCTACCCATCGGGGGCACCTGCGTCAATGTGGGCTGTGTGCCCTCAAAACTTCTGCTGGAGATGGGGAACGACTACTATCATCCCCAGCATCCTCGCTTCCAGGCGATAAGGAACGATCATCCGCCCACTTTTGACTTCGGCGCTGCCATGCGGGGGAAGGATGAGATAGTAAGCGCCCTCAGGGAGAGCAACTACACCCGCGTCGCCGACGGCTTGGGCATTCCCGTGATAGAGGGCAGGGCCAGATTTGTCTCTCCTGAAGAAGTAGAGGTCAACGGACAGGTACTGGTGGCGGATAAATTTATTATCGCCACCGGCTCTCGCCCTAAAATCCTGCCCTTTAAGGGCATAGAAAAGGTGAGCTACATCACCAACC
>JBHIBU010000007.1:0-16572 GCA_046759245.1 Dehalococcoidia bacterium
AAAGGTACCCCTGTGTTCCCCCTGCTGCCTGAGGGACCTCTGTCCTTATTAGTCACTGCTTCAGCTCCTCCCTCTCCCCTTTTTTCGAACTATTTGCTGCGGTCAATGGCGGGCCTCTCCGCTTTCCTATGCCCTTTCTGTTTACTGGCGATCAATGGGCGCTTCTGAGGGATGCCGGCACGCCGAGGGTAGCGGTTGGGGGTGGCGATAAGCTTATCAATGATCACCAGCGAGCGCTCCTCCCCCGATCCTATCGGGGCCAATTCTATCCTCTTCACCTCCCTGAGCCTGCCTCCGAGAATATGGATAGCCCCCATCGCTTCCTCCACCTCCCTTTCGATCTCCCCCTTCTTCTGAGCAATGAAGGAGCCTCCCAGGGTGCAAAAGGGTAAGGCCAGCTCGACAAGGGTCGGCAATGGAGCAACTCCCCTTGAAAGTACAAGGTCGAATTGCTCCCGATACCTTCCCTCCCGAGCAAGATCCTCAGCCCGACCGGTCAAAATCTCCACCCCCTCCAGATCAAGCCTGGCAACCAGATGATCTAGAAAGTCGGTCTTCTTACGAACAGAGTCGAGGAGCGTTAAGCTGATGTTGGAAAAAATGATTTTCAGGGGAACCCCTGGAACCCCGGCGCCACTACCCACATCGAGGAGGCGAAAAGAGGGGGGCATATCCTTTAACGCCAGGGCTATGGTAAGGGAATCGAGGAAGTGCTTCGCCTGCACCTCCTCATAATCGACGATGGCGGTAAGGTTCACCCTCTTGTTCCAACGGATAAGCTCCTCGTAATAGACCTCAAACTTCCCCACCTGCTGGGCGGTGAGAGAGAGCCCTAACCTTTTGGCGCCGGCGATAAGCCTCTCCATGGCAAAACCCAATTTATATTGTACATTACAACCTAACCCAAGCAAAGGGCCAAGGATAAAGCCTTATCCCCTTGTTGACTTTACTATCCGAAGAAACTAAAATGCGGGCTGCAGGGGCTACGTCCCGGCAACGATAACCGGGTGAGAAACGCTGCTCAACAATCTCACAGAGGAGGGAGCCAATGACAGGTATCAGATCCTATGGCGCTTATATCCCCTATTACAGGCTGAGCCGCAGCGAGATCGCCGAGACCTGGGGAGAACCGGCCCTCCCCGGGGAGAAGGCGGTCGCCAACCAGGATGAAGATAGCCTAACCATGGCGCTGGAGGCAGCCTTCGACTGCACCGGGGGCATCGATGGCGCCAACATCGATGGCCTGTTCTTTGCCTCAACCACCTCCCCGTATAAAGAGAAGCAGTGCTCCACAATAATCGCCACCGTACTGGACATGGGAAAGGAGATCCGCACCGCCGACTTCGCCGATTGTCTCAGGGCGGGGACCACTGCCCTGAGAGCAGCCTCGGATGCGGTGAAGGCTGGCTCGGCAAAGAATATCCTGGTCACCGCTGCTGACTGCCGCCTCGCTTACCCCTATTCCATGCTGGAGCAGTCCCTGGGCGATGCTGCCGCCTGCTTTCTCATCGGGGACTCCGATGTCGCCGTCGAAATCGAGGATTGCCTTTCCCTTTCCTATGAGATCACCGATGTCTGGAGAAGCGACGGGGACGACTTCGTTCGCGAATGGGAGGAGCGCTGGGTGACCACACATGGCTACTCCCAGAATGTGGAGGAGGCGGCCTCCACAATCATGAACAGGAACGGCCTCAGCGCCAAGGATTTTGCCAAGGCGGTGATCTACGGTCCCGACCCGAGGAGCCACGCCGCTCTGGTGAGGAGGCTGGGCTTTGAGGAAAACCAGGTCCAGGATACCCTTTTTGCCACCATAGGCAACACGGGCACCCCTTCCGCACTGCTGATGCTGGTCGCCGCCTTAGAGGAGGCCAAGGCGGGAGATAGCATCCTCTTCGCCAGCTATGGGGATGGCGCTGATGCCTTTATCCTCAAGGCGACGGAACAGATAGAGAGGATCAGGGAGCGGCGGGGGGTGAAGATGCACCTGGCATCAAAGGCTCTGCTCCCCAGCTACGGTAAATACCTCTCCTTCCGCAACCTGGTACAGCTTCCCCCCCAAAGCCTGCGCGGCACCGGTTCGGCAACGGTAATGTGGCGCACCAAGAATTGGGTCCTCAGCTGTCACGCCAGCAAGTGCCGCAAGTGTGGCCTCATTACCTATCCCATCCAGAGAGTCTGTTATGGATGTCAGGCCAAGGATGACTACGAGGAGATAAGCCTTTCCCGGGAGAAGGGCACCCTGTTCACCTACTCCCTGGATAACCTGGCCTCGGCCGGCATCAACCCGCCCATCATCCAGTCGGTGGTCCGTTTCCAAGGGGGTACCCAGTTCTACTGCACGATGACCGACTGTGATCCCCAAGAGGTCAGGGTGGATATGCCCGTGGAGATGACCCTGAGGAGGCTCCACGAGGAAGCAAATTTTCATAACTACTTCTGGAAGTGCCGACCGCCAAGAGAAGGAGGGTGAAATGGAAAGCATCAGAGATAAGGTTGCCATAATAGGGATGGGCTGCACCAAGTTCGGTGAGCTCTGGGAAAAGGGCGCCGATGATCTCATTGTTGAGGCCGCTTATGAGGCCTATGAGGATGCAGGCATTGGCCCCAACGATATCCAGGCCGCTTGGGTAGGCACGGTGTCCTCCGGGATGATGGGGGAGTGCCTATCCACCCCTCTAAAGCTGCGTAACATCCCGGTGACCCACGTGGAGAACGCCTGCGCCACCGGTCACGAGGCGCTGAGGAACGCTTGCTTTGCCGTAGCCAGTGGCATGTATGACATCGTCCTCGCCCTCGGCTTTGAAAAGCTTAAGGATACCGGGTTGGGAGGTCTGGGAGTAGGGCGTGGCCTGCACCCCACCCTGGAGATGCGCAGAACTGCCCCGGGCACCTTCGCCTTCATCGCCACCCGCTACTTCCATACCTATGGCTTAACCCCGGAGCAGGGAAAGCAGACCATGGCCCAGATCGCCGTAAAGAACCATCACAATGGCAGCCTTCACCCCAAGGCACACTTCAGAAGGGAGGTCAGCCTGGAGCAGGTGATCAACGCCCCCATCATTGCCTGGCCTCTGGGGCTATTTGATTGCTGCCCCACCACCGATGGCGCAGCGGCCGCTATCGTGGTGCCGGCCGCAATGGCCACGAGGTTTAGGGAGGATCCCATCTACATAAAGGGGATCGGCCTCTCCTCGGCTCAACTACTCCCCCACTTCAGACCAAACTTCGACTGGACAAGCTTCACCGTCAATAAAGAGGCCTCGAGGCAGGCCTACGAGCAGGCTGGGATAAAGGACCCCCGCAAGGAGATAAGCCTCGCCTGTGTTCACGATTGCTTTACCATCACCGAGTTGGTTATCTACGAGGACCTCGGTTTCAGCCCTGTAGGAAGAGCCAAGGAGGATGTCGATGCTGGCACCTTTACCCTGGAGGGGGAGTTGCCCATCCAATCCGATGGTGGTCTCAAGTCCTTCGGTCACCCCATTGGTGCCAGCGGGTTAAGAATGACCTATGAGACCTATAAGCAGCTTCAAGGAAAGTGCGACGTTCGCCAGATAAAGAACGCACATCTAGGGCTTTCTCATACCCTGGGTGGCCCTCCCCAGGTCTCCTGTGTCACCATCGTCGGCAATAGCCTTGGTTAATTTCGGGGCGCTTAACGGCCTTAACTATTCCCCACCAAGGGGTGCGGGGGCGTAGCCCCCGAAAGCATAACTAGGGCGGGTGGGGGGAAGAACAGGATCGGTAAACAATCTGACTAATTTTAGACTTGACGGAGGAAGGGAGAGGATATATACTTGGCTCGAAAAGGAAGGGACCGATGCAGGATCGACATCCTATGGCGGCTATATACCGCTCTTCTAAGTAGCCAAGCTAGTATTTAGGGAAAGGAGGAAGGCTGATGGCAGTGAGGGCTTATGTGCTTATCGAGGTTGCGGTGGGCAAAGCCAAAGAGGTGGTCACTGCCCTTCAGAAAGTGGAGGGGGTGCAATCGGTGGCTGCGGTAACCGGACCCTACGACGTCATCGCCATAATCGAAATGCAGGATGTGAATGCCATTGGCGACCTGGTGACCAGAAACATCCACTCGGTTAGCGGCATTGCTAGAACAGTGACCTGCCTCACCGTACAACTCGCCTAATCCGCTTTTTAGGGTCAGAGATGGATTTTCGATTTACCCCTGAGGAGGAGGCCTTCAGAAAAGAGGTCCGCGAGTTCCTGGAGAGTGAGATCCCCAAGGATTGTCCAGCATTGGAGGAAAGGACCAGGATCGATGAATCGTGGCCTTTTTTGCGCCAACTCTCCCGCAAGCTGGGGGAGAAGGGGTGGCTTGCCATTGCCTGGCCTAAAGAATATGGCGGGCAGGATCGCTCCGTTATGGAGCAACTCATCTTCGCCGAGGAGACATGCTATCGCAGGGTGTCCGTGGCAGGGAACACGGCGGTCACCATTGTTGGTCCCGTGCTCATGCTTTATGGGAGCGAGGAACAGAAGAGGGAGTATTTGCCCAGGATTGCCAAGGGGGAGATAGATTTTTGCCTTTGCTATAGCGAGCCCGGCGCCGGCTCCGACCTGGCATCCCTTCAGTGCCGCGCCGTTGAGGATGGGGACGATTTTGTGATCAGCGGCCAAAAGACCTTCACCAGCCTGGCCCACCTCACCGAATATGCTTGGCTGGCGGCAAGAACGGATCCCGATGTGCCCAAGCATAAAGGGATCTCCCTTTTTATTGTAGATATGAAGACCCCGGGGATCACGGTCCGCCCTCTGATAGACATGCTCGGGCGGCACCGCTTTAACGAGGTCTTCTTCGATGAGGTGAGGATCCCCAAGAGCTGCCTCGTTGGGGAGAGGAACCGAGGCTGGTATCACCTGGCCACTGCCTTGGACTTTGAGAGAACCCCCAATCTTGCCTTTTTCCCCTCCGCCGCAATTCGCCCCATCTTAGAGGATTTGGTTCAATTTGCCAAGGAAGTAAAGCGCAATGGACAGCCCCTAGCCGAAGACCCAGTGGTGCGGCGAAAGCTGGCAGAGATGTTCATCCAGTACGAGGTGGGGCGCACCCTTGCCTATCGCGTCGCTTACATGCTGGAAAAAGGGCTCATCCCCAACTACGAGGCCTCCATAGTTAAGTTATACTCCACAGAATTACACCAACGTGTCGCCAATATGGGGATGGAGATCCTGGGACTTTATGGGCAGCTGGAAGCAGGCTCTAAATGGGCACAGCTTAGGGGAAGCATCGAGTATGACTGTCTAAATTCCGTCTCTGCTACCATCGGCGCTGGCACCTCGGAGATCCAGAGGCGGATCATCGCCACCAGAGGTCTGGGGCTGCCCCGGGGATAGCAACGGACGGGAGGTAGGAAAGCAAATAGCCCTTCGACCTGTCATCGCAGCTAGTCCCAAAAAGGGAGGGTGAAAAAATGGACTTCAAATTTACCCCGGAGCAGGAGGCACTGAGAAAGGAGTTTGAAGACTTCTTCAAGGAGGCGATGAAGGAGGCGCCCCAGGGCTGGGTGGCTGGGCTGGAGAGCACATTTTCCGAAGAGGGATGGCCCTTTCATCGCTCCCTGGCACGCCAGCTAGCGAAGAAGGGATGGCTCTCTCGTCCCTGGCCCAAGGAGTATGGTGGGCAGGATGCCTCCATTATTGAACAGCTCATCTTCAACGAGGTGAGGGGATACTACGGGGCGACGGGGGTCGATATCTTTGGAGTAAACATGCTGGCACCCACCCTCCTTATGTGGGGAACAGAGGAGCAAAAGCGGCAACACCTTCCTCCAGTCGCCGAGGCAGAGACGATGTGGTGCCAATGCTGGAGCGAGCCTAACGCCGGCTCCGACCTGGCATCCCTTACCACAAGAGCGGTGAAAGATGGAGATGAATATATTATCAATGGTCAAAAGATCTGGACCAGTGGCGCCCATCGCGCCGACTGGTGCTTCATGCTGGCCAGAACCGACCTGGAGCAGCCCAGGCACCGTGGTCTCTCCTACTTCCTGGTGGATATGAAGACGCCGGGGATCACCGTCCGCCCCCTGTTGAGCATGGAAAGTTCTCACCTCTACAACGAGGTCTTCTTCGATGATGTGCGCGTCCCCAAGCAGAACCTGGTGGCTGAGGAGAACCGTGGCTGGTATGTCACCCTGATGACCATGAATTTCGAGCGATCCGGGGTTGCCGGGATGACGGAGGCGAGGCGAACCCTGGAGGAGCTGGTGGAGTTCTGCAAGGAGACGAGGCGGGATGGTGAGGTCCTGGCAAAGAACCCCTTCATTCGCCACAGGCTAGCCCAGATGGCCATCGAGATCGAGGTGGGGCGCGCCATGTCCTATAGGGTGGCCTGGCTCCAGGAGAAGGGGGAGATGGCCGCTGCCGAGGCCTGTGCGGCAAAGGTCTATGGCAGCGAGTTGGGGCAGCGCCTGGCCTACCTCGGTTGCCAGATCATGGGGCTCTACGGGCAGGTGAAGCGCTCCAGATGGGCTCCATTGATGGGAAGGTTCGAGAGTGCCTATCAGGCCTGCATGGGGATGAACATCGCCGCCGGCACCTCGGAGATCATGAGGAACATCATCGCCATTAGGGGCCTGGAGCTGCCCAGGGAACCCAGAGCTTAACCATTAAAGCTTTCAGATCGAAACCTAAGCAAGGAGAAAGGGCTGGGATAGCAAATAGCCCTAAAACCCGCCACAGCAATTCGGTCGAAAAAGCAAATTGTTCTAAAAGAAGAAGGGGGTTGATCATGAACCTCGATTTCAGCGAAGAGCAGGAAATGCTTAGAACATCGGCGCGCGACTTCCTGACCAAGGAATGCCCTAAGACGCTGGTCAGGGAGCTGGAGGAGGATGAGAAGGGCTATTCTCCGGAGCTATGGCGAAAGATGGCGGAGCTGGGCTGGATGGGTCTGGTGCTCCCTGAGGAATATGAGGGCATGGGGATGGCGTTTATGGACCTGATCATTCTCCTTGAGGAGATGGGGCGCAATATCCTGCCCGGCCCCTACTTCTGCACCGTGGTTCTCGGCGGTCTCACCATCCTCTCTGCAGGCACCGAGGAGCAGAGGAAGGAGTTCCTCCCTAAGGTAGCCGGGGGGGGGATGATCCTCACCCTGGCCTTCACCGAGTCCAGCGCCACATATGAGGCAAGCGGGGTTGAGACAAGGGCGGTGGCAAAAGACGATGCCTTCGTTATCAATGGCACCAAGCTCTTCGTAGAGAATGCCCATATCGCCGATTATTTGATATGCGTCACCAGGACCAGCGATGGGGCCTCCCCTGAGCAGGGGATCACCCTCTTCCTGGTGGACGCCAAGAGCCCGGGGATCAAGTGCGAGGTAATGCCCACTATCGGTGCCGACAAATTGTGCGAGGTTGTTTTCGAGGATGTCGGCGTGCCCAGGAAGAACATGCTCGGCGAACTGGACCGAGGGTGGCCCATCGTGGCCAGGACCCTGAAGCAGGCCACCGTGGCCAAATGTGCCGAGATGATGGGCAGTGCCCAGGCAGCCCTGGAGATGACCCTGGCTTATGTTAAGGAGAGGGTACAATATGGCAGGCCCATCGGCAGCTTCCAGGTGGTCCAGCATTATTGTGCCAATATGTGGATCAATGTCGATACGGGGAAAAACATCCTCTATGAGGTAGCCTGGAGGGTGGGCGAGGGGCTTCCCGCCTCTAAAGAGGTGGCGGTAGCCAAGGGATGGATTAACGAGGTATATAAGTCCGTCTCCGAGAGGGGGGTGCAGTGCCACGGCGCTATCGGCATCACCAGAGACCATGATATAGGGCTCTACTATAGAAGGGCGAAGGCGGCAGAGCTCGCCTTCGGCGATACCGATTGCCAAAGAGAGGTGGTCGCTCGCCAAATAGGCCTTTAGTCTTTGAGGTCGAAAATGGATTTTGGTTTCACTGAAGAAGAGGAAAGGTTTAGAGCAGAGGTTCGCCGCTTCCTTAAAAAGGAGGTCACCGAGGAACTTCTCCAAGACCTCGAGGAGCGTGGTGAGGGGGACTTCTCCCGGGAGTTCACCAAAAAGCTGGCGGGGAAGGCCTGGCTTGCTATCTCTTGGCCCAAGGAATATGGCGGTGGCGGCGCTTCCGTGATGGAGCAGCTTATCTTCAGCGAGGAGCTTGGCTACCATCATGCGCCCACCAGTGCTCATCGGCAGGGGATAAACCTTATCGGCCCCTGCCTTATCGTTCATGGCACCGAGGAGCAGAAGGAGAAACACCTGAAGGCGATCACCAGTGGAGAGGTGGTATGGTGCCAGGGGTTTTCAGAGCCCAACGCCGGCTCCGACCTCGCTTCCCTTCAGTGCCGTGCCGTGGCCGACGGCGATGATTTCGTGGTCAATGGACAGAAGGTGTGGACCACCAACGCCCATCGCGCCGACTGGTGCCACCTCCTTACCAGAACCGACCCCGATGCCCCGAGACATCGGGGGATCAGCTACTTCCTCGTTGATATGAAGAGCCCTGGGATCACCGTCCGCCCCCTGATCAATATGCTCGCTTCCCATGACTTCAACGAGGTCTTTTTTGACAACGTGAGGGTGCCTAAAGAGAACATGATGGGTGATGAGAACCAGGGATGGTATGTTAGCCAGACAACCCTTAACTTCGAGCGCTCCGGGATCGCCATCCCAGCGGGCGCCCAGCGAACCCTGGAGCAATTGGTGGAATATGCCAAGGAGACGAAGCAAAATGGAAAGCCCCTGGCCAGGGATCCCGTCATCAGGCATAAGCTATCTGAGATGGCAGTGGAGATCGAGGTCGGCCGCATGATTGCCTATCGGGTGGCCTGGATGCAGGGTAAGGGGCTGATCCCTATCGCGGAGGCCTCCATGTCCAAGCTATATGGCACCGAGCTGGTGAAACGCCTGGGGGATATCGGGATGCAGATCATGGGACTCTACTCCCAGCTGGAGAGGGGCTCTAAATGGGTGCCCCTCAGGGGGAGGATCGAGCGCGCCTATCTTTTCTCCCTTGGCGCCACCATTGCTATGGGCACCTCGGAGATCATGAAGAATATCATCGCCATCAGGGGCCTCGAGCTCCCCAGGGCTTAAATCTAATGCTGATTATTGCCACCCAGGGATGCTCCCCCGGAGCTTTGCCTCAGACCCGTGGGGGTACGGGGGTGTAGCCCCCGAAACCATAACCAGGGCGGGCAGGTGGGAATGTTTCTACTGAAGCATTGCAGAAAGCGCTGAAAAAAGGAGAGTCCACAGAGGCCTATAAAATGGGGCCCCCGCAAAATCGCAGATTTTGTGGGGTGAAATCCTCTTTGGCGGGGGTCTGGGGGTGCCCCCCTGAAATACATCTCAGGGCGGGCGGGTGGGACTAGAAAAGGAGTAGATTATGGACCTAGGTTTCAGCGAAGAGCAGGAGATGCTGAGAAAAACGGCGCGCGATTTCCTCACCAATGAATGTCCCAAGTCGCTGGTAAGGGAGATGGTCGAGGATGAGAAGGGCTACACCCCGCAGCTATGGCGAAAGATGGCGGAGCTGGGCTGGATGGGGCTGGCCCTCCCTGATGAATACGATGGCATGGGGATGGGTTTCCTCGATCTGGTGGTTCTCCTTGAGGAGATGGGGCGAGCCTGCCTTCCCGGTCCCTTCTTCTCTACGGTGGTTCTCGGTGGTTTCACTATCCTGGAGGCAGGAACTGAGGAGCAGAAAAGGGAGTTCCTGCCCAGGATAGTCAACGGGGATGTGATCCTCACCCTGGCCCTCACCGAGCCCAGCGCCAGGTATGACGCCGCCTCCATCACCGTCGAAGCGACCCCAGAAAAGGATGAGTTTTCGATCAGTGGCACCAAGCTTTTTGTTCCCGATGCCAATATCGCCGACTTCATGGTCTGCGTCGCTAGGACCAAGGATGGAGCCACCCCTGAAGAGGGGATCACCCTCTTCCTCGTCGACGCCAAGAGCCCGGGCATCACCACCACCCTGCTCAAGACCATCGCTGGCGACAAGCAATGCGAGGTCATCTTTGACAATGTCAGGGTGGCCAAGGGTAACATGCTGGGGGAGCTGGACAAGGGCTGGCCGGTGGTGGAGAGGATATTGCAGAAGGCAACGGTGGCGCTTTGTGCCCAGATGATCGGTGGTGCTCAAGCGGCCCTGGAGATGAGCGTTGCTTATGCTAAGGAGAGGGTGCAGTTTGGCAGACCCATTGGCAGCTTCCAGGCGATCCAGCACCATTGCGCCAATATGGTGACCGATGTCGATGGCTCGAGATTTATCACCTATGAGGCTGCGTGGAAGGTCTCAGAGGGGCTCCCCGCCACCATGGAGGTCTCCATGGCAAAGGCCTGGGTGAGCGAGGCCTATCGGCGGGTAACCCTCCTCGGCCACCAGATTCACGGGGGCATCGGCTTCTGCATGGACCACGATATGCCCCTCTACTTCAAGCGAGCCAAGGCAGCGGAGCCCACCTTCGGCGATGCCGATTGGCACCAAGAGATCGTAGCCAGGGAGCTGGGACTCTAATAGAACGGGGTGTCCCCCAGTTATGTTTGCACCCCCTCTCCTTGAGGAGAGGGGGTCGGGGGGTGAGGTGAACAAAGATTGTATCTTTTGTCGCATCATAAGCGGTGAGGTGGAAAGCAAGATCCTCTATCAGGATGAGGATGTCGTCGCCTTCCGCGACATCAACCCCCAGGCACCAACCCACCTCCTCATTATACCCCGAGCCCACATTACATCGCCTGCCGAGGTCAGCACTGACCAGGAGCGGCTTTTGGGGCACCTCATCCAGGTGGCCAGCGAGCTGGCGAAAGGGGAGGGCATCGCCGAGAGTGGCTATCGGCTGGTGCTAAACTCCGGCCCCGATTCCGGTCAGGAGATTGCCCATCTCCACCTTCATCTCCTCGGCGGCCACAGGCTGGGCAGGCTGGGCTAGAACCCTCTAAGGCTTGGCAATAAAGCCCGGGGTGGGTTTTAGCTCCCCGCAGACAGGGTCAACGGCAAGCCCCAACGCTTCCAGAGTGAAGGCGCCGATTACAGGCTCCAATACATCAAAAATCCGCGACTCTATCACCCCTCCCCTGCCACTTATCTCAATGGAGGCAAAGACGCGCCCAGCCTAAACCCTCCTGTCATCAGCTAAGGTGACAGAATCACCTTGACAATATAGAACATACGTGCTATTTTGTCATCGGAGCCCCCGAAAAATCGCAGATTTTTTGGGGTAAATCAGGAGGTTTCCTTGTACAGCATTGTTTTCGCCCAATACGTCGTCACCGCCCTCAGTAGCGGGTTTAACGCTTACTACTTCTCTGGCTACCGCTCTTCAACGAGGAGAAGGCGCATCGGCGCCGTGGTGCTCGCCGTCTTCAGCGTGGCAATTTGCATTGAAAGCCTTTATTTCGGGCTTTTCTCTTTCTATCAGGGACAGGAATGGGCCAACGCTTTCTTCCTCGACCCCAGCCATTGGCTCATCGCCAGGCTTCTCCTCCTCCTTGGCTCCCTGCTCGTGAGCGTGCTCATCCTGCGCCAGTTGCTGGCGAATCGAAGATAAACTCTGGGCGGCCAGACATGTTGCGGAGGCTTCGCTTCTGGAAAGCTCCAAATGAAGGAAAAAAGGAGGGCAAGATGTCCACTCTGGCCTGGGCGATCAGTAGGCGGCAATGGGATTTGGCGGCGCTTTGCCTTCTTTTGGGTCTTTTGGAAACGCTTTCCAAGCTTCCCACCGACTCCATAGAAGGGCTTCTCGATGTAATCGATGGTCAAAATGGCAAAAAGTAAAGACAAACCTACTGCAGAAGAGGCCAAACTTGGCCACAGGGGACCCAAGGGCGCTGCCTTTAGTTCGAAAAAAGCCCCTAGCGCGAAAAAAGCGAAAAAGGGCTTCTATGCTGAAGCGCTAAGCGAGGCGGAGCGGGTTCGCCTCCCGGAGGCAAGAGAGATCGAGGGGCTGGATGAGGAGATCGCCCTGCTCAGGGTGAAGCTGACAACCACCCTGGAGGAGCAACCCGACAACATGCCGCTAATGCTGCGCGCCGTTGACCTGCTGCTGAAAGCGGTAGCCGCCAAGTACCGCCTCTCCCAGAAATCCCAGGAGAACCTGGCCCAGGCCATCGATGGCGTGCTCAAGGAGATCGGCGCCGCCCTCTTTTCGAGCTAGGCGCTTTTTCAGATTAAAGGCAGACTTCCTTCGACTCCCAGTCATGGGAGCGAAGTGAAAAAGGGCTAAAGCTCGAAAAAGCCAACCGCTTTCCATCCTCCAAGACATCGGGGAGTCCAGAGGGGCTGCGCCCCTCTGGCGGGGGACTGGGGGTGCCCCCCTGAAAAACCTATGGGGCGGAGGTGGGAACAACACTGATTGGGGGTCAAAGAGGCCCCCGAAAAATCGCAGATTTTTTGGGGTAAAAAGAGATGAATAGTTCAGAAAAACTGGCCGATAGTATGAAAAGGCTTTTCCTCAGGATTAAAGAAGGAAGAGGCTTTGACTTCCATGCCTCCCCGGGATGTGCCTTCGGCGCTGTAGTGGAAGAGCGTTTGAAGGATTTGGAGCGCGACATCCACGAGGTTAAAGGGCGAATAAATGGGCTCATCTTCCTCGTCATCGCAGCGGTAGTGGTCCAAGTGATCATACGTATCGTGGGCTAAAAATTGGGCCCCGAAAAATCGCAGAAATGATCAAGGAGAAGCTCAGACCTTATCAGATAGAGGTAGGCAGGGCCATCCTCGATAGCGTTATGAATCGCAAGGGGCTCACCTTCTCCCTGGAGATGGCAAGGCAAGGGGGGAAGAACGAGCTTTCGGCACAGCTTGAGGTGCTGCTGCTCACCCTTTTTATGGGCACCGGGGGTAACGCCATCAAGTGCTCGCCCACCTTCAAGCCCCAGACCATGGTGAGCATGATCAGGCTCAAGGAGAGGCTCAACGACGCCGGCTATGCCCGCTTCTGGGTCCCCGAGCTGGGCTACATGGTGCGACTGGGCAGGGCAAGGCAGGTCTTCTTCAGCGCCGACACCTCAAGCCATGTCGTGGGCGCCACCGCCCATATCCTCCTCGAGGTTGATGAAAGCCAGGATGTATCCCAGGAGAAGTATACCAAGGAGTTCAAGCCCATGGGGGCAGCCACCAACGTGACCACAGTGCACTATGGAACCACCTGGGACGACTCCACCCTCCTTGAGGAGGTGAAGCAGACAAACCTGGAGCTGGAAGGAAGGGATGGCATAAAGAGGCACTTTCGCTATGACTGGCAGGAGATAGCCAAGTACAATCCCGATTATCTTCGCTACGCCGAGGGCGAAAGGGAGCGGCTCGGGGAGAGCCATCCCCTTTTTCAGACGCAATATTGCCTGAGACCGATCCGTGGCGGTGGTGGCTTCCTCAGCCCCCAGCAGAGAGCTCAGCTTCAGGGGATTCATCGCCGCCTTCATCGCCCCAATAAAGGAAAGATCTACGTCGCCGGGATCGACCTTGCCGGGGAGGCAGAGGAGGGGGAGGATGTGATGCTGCGCGCCCTGAAACCGAGACAGGATTCCACCGTGGTCACCATCGGGGAGCTGGAATTCTCCAGGGAGGTTATTCCGGGGACACGGGTAAAGATTGTGGAGCACTACTGGTGGACGGGCAAACCTCACACCTCCCTCTACCCTCAGCTTGTCGACCTCCTGAAGCATGTCTGGGGGTGCAAGCGGGTGGTGGTGGACTCCACCGGCGTCGGTGCCGGGGTGGCCAGTTTCCTTGCCCAGGCTCTGGGTCGCTCCATCGTCGCCCCCTTCCTCTTCACCCAGCAGAGCAAATCCAAGCTGGGCTTCGATCTCCTGGCGGCGATAAATTCGGGAAGGGTGAAGATGTATGCCGCCGATGGCTCCGAGGAATATCGCGAGTTCTGGTCCCAGATGGAGAGGGCAAGGAGCAACTTCCGCCCCAGCCAGACGATGAACTTCTATGTAGACCCCGCTCAGGGGCACGATGACTTCCTGATCAGCCTGGCATTGCTGGTGGAGGCCGCAGAGTACCGGCCGAGGAGCGCCAGGGGTCGCTTCAATTAGGGCACCGCTTTTTTAAACACAACAGTGACAAAATCCCCTTGACAGTAAAGAACATATGTTCTATTATCAGCCTGAGATGGAGGATTTTGAACATAAAGACGAGGGCTGCGATCTCTTTCCCTCCTGCCTCCACTGTCCCCTCCCCAAATGTCGCTACGATGAGCAAAGGAGGCAAACAGCCAAGGAGCTTCGCAATAAAGAGATGCTTCGCCTCCACGAAATAGAGGGGCTAAACATTGAAGAGCTGGCGGAGCGCTTCGGGGTGAGCAAAAGAACGGTTTATCGCATTATGGGAAGGAGCAATGAATAATCTCACTATTCCGCAACAGATCGCACGAAGGGACACCGATCGCCTCAGGAACTACCGGGAGAACCTGGACTTCTACAACGGAATTCAGTGGCTGGGCAATCCACGAAGAGGGGAGCGGCGGATCACCGTTAACTACGCCAAGGCCTTCGTGGAGAAGGCGACCTCCTATCTGATGAGCGGGCTCAACTTCGCCGTCGACCCCAGCGATGACTCCGCGGAGGCAAAGGAGAGGGCACGCCGCGCTGAGGAGGCCCTTTATGAGGTCTATGAGAGCAACAACCTGGAGCAGCTGGACTTCGATACCGAGCTCGATACCGCCATCCTCGGCGATGGCTGCTTCAAGGTTACCTGGGATACCGAGGAGCAGCGCATCAGGGTATCGGCCCCCGATGTGCAAGGGGTCTTCGCCTGGTGGGTGGGCGACGATGTGAGCCGGGTTTGGAGGGTGGCCAGCCGTTACCAGCTCTCTTCAGAGGAGGTGGAGCTCCTCTACGGGGTGAAAAATGGGAGAAGGGAATCGACGGTGACAGAGATCTGGACCGCCGACAGCTTTGAGTTCTGGATCGATAATGACCTCTCGGAGGGAAAGCGCAACCCCTATGGCTTCATCCCCTTTGTCATCTACCCCAACCTCCGCGAGCCGAAGAAGTTCTGGGGCATCTCCGACATCCCTCCGATAAAGGAGCCGGCACGGGAGGTCAATCGAGCCCTTTCCCAGCTCTCCACCATCCTCGAGCTCTCCGGAAACCCCATCGCCGTCCTGGAGAATGTGGAGGAGGCCCAGGATATCGCCGTTCAGCCGGGGGCGGTCTGGGAGCTCCCCGAGAAGGCCAGGGCCTATCTCCTCGACCTGCTCCAGGGGGGAGGGGTCAGGCTCCATGTGGACTACATCGACCTCATCTATCGCACGCTTCACGACCTCTCCGAATCGCCACGCACCAGCTTTGGCGACAATCAAAGGGGGCTATCAGGGGTCGCCCTGGAGATGGAGCTTCACCCCCTGCTGCAGAAGGTGAGGCGAAAGCGGCTGATCAGGAGCGCAGCCTACAAAAGGCGAAACGAGATGATCCTCAGAATCCTGGAGCAGAAGACCGGGGTAAGCTATGGTCCCTATCGCTCAAGGATCGTCTGGGGCCCGGTACTTCCCCAGGACCGCGGCCGGCTGGTGAGGGAGGAGCAGATCCTGGTGGCGTCCGGGATACACAGTCGCCGCCGCGCCATGGACGAGCTGGGGGTGGAGGACCCCGAGGCGGAGTTCAAGAGATGGCTGGAGGAGGAGGGGAAGGTAGGGAAGAGCTAACTAACCTCAGACGCCTTCTTTATAAAGTTAGCGACAATTCAATATAATCTTGAATTATTTTGACATTTATGTTAAAATGCAAAGACCAGAGGAAAGATAATATTGAAAGGGGGTATCCTGTGGATGACCTTCGAAGGATTCTCGGTGAGCGAGTTCGCACCGCTAGGACGCGGTTAGGCTTGACGCAGAAGCAGCTGGCTGAAGAGGCCAGCTTTTCTGTACACCAGACCGTTTCGCAGATTGAAAAAGGTCAACGAGAGGTCAAGGCATGGGAGTTGGCTGCTTTAGCCAAGGCTCTGCGTGTTGACATTACTGACCTTCTGTCGGACAGAGGGCTGGAGCCAGCCCCGCAAGTTCTCTGGCGAAAAACCCCGGCAGCGGGCAGAGAGACCATCGAGGCCAATTTTGTGCAGCATTGCCAGCAGTACGCCACATTGGAACAGTTGTCGGGAGAAGTTATTGAACGTGAATTACCATTGGCACGCTGGAGCCATGACGATTTTACCTACAACAATGCCAAGCTGCTTGCAGAAAGGACTAGCAAAGAATTCGATTTGGGATCTCGCCCGGCGGCATCTTTGGTGGGCACACTTGAGAATAATTACGGGGTCAAGATATGGTATGAGGAATTGGGAGAAGAAGGGTCAGCGGCATCTACTGTTGGCTCGTTTGGCCCTGCAATTCTGATGAATTCCACGGAAGCGCCGTGGCGTCGGAATTTCAACTTCGCACATGAACTGTTTCATCTCCTGACGTTGCAAATTATTCCAGTAGAGTCGCTATTGGCGGATGACTCGCTCGCACGCAAGACTGAATCCCTTGCCGATGCTTTTGCATCTCGTCTGCTTCTACCAGCTGAGCCACTGCTCAATGCTTTTCAAAGACATGTCCAGGATAACCAAATCCAATACACCGACTTCATCGGGGTTGCTCGTGAGTTCGATGTCC
>JBHIBU010000008.1:0-16274 GCA_046759245.1 Dehalococcoidia bacterium
AACTACTCTACCCAGAACACGCTCGGCCTGCCCATAGGTCGGGCATGCCTTCAAGCCCACAACACGCCCGCTCAGTCGTAAATGTAAAGTGGAATGACAATACTACTAGACAACGCTGTTGTCAACCCCAGGGCAAAAAGGTATGCCCCGAGCTTATACAGGCCGATTAAAACGGCTGCTCACTGGCCTGGCCCCAGAAACACTAGAATGGTCATCTCCCCAAGCCGCTGTCCTCTGGCAACATCTTGCACCGGAGCCAGGGGCCGGCTACAAAGGAGGTAGTTAGTGGGGATGCTCTTCCGAGGGAATCTTATCTGAGTAAGTGGCAATGCACTAGCACCACAGAGGGGTGGTGACAATAGGCAGTGGTGGAGGCTGGCAGTAGGTTACGTCACACTAGCGGAGCGCTAAGCGGCAACAGAGAAAACTGATAACCGTATCATCGGTTTTTGGAGCACATGCAAAACGGGTGAGAGTCTTGGTATATCACAGCCAGCGGAGCGTTTCCAGCCATTTTCCGTATCTATCCCCACGGATTCTAAAATCATTTCTCCTTTTTTATGGTGTACAGAATCCTGCGATGCTGCATAGGTTCACATCCACAGATAGGGTCCGGACCAGATTTACATCCAATTACACACCGTGGTGGTCTCAAGATTTGGGCCCTTAGGCTCTAGGATATTGCCCAATTGGCCCCCTTTCGGTACGGAAGTGCTATTGACTGTTTCGTAATGATTTCTGCTATGATCGAATGAGCCATAGCTTTTGACAAAATTGGTGAAAGGAATGGAGAGGATAGGGGTCTTCCTGGTCGATAGTCAGGTTGTCCATCGAGAGGGGATGAAAACGGCCTTCTCAAAGGAAGATGACATCGAGGTTCTGGGGGAGACTGACGATGGGAAGGAGGCCCTTCATCAGATAAAGGCCGTGGCGCCTCACGTGGTGATCCTGGACTCAAACCTTCACTCCGTGAACGGTTTTGACCTCACCCGCCAGATCAGACGCTATTCCCCCCTGATATCGGTGGTCATGTTCGCCTCCGGTGACGATGACGATCATTTCTTCCTCGCTATCCGAGCCGGGGCGGCGGGCTGTCTGAATAAGAGAGCCAGCTATGAAGAGCTGATTTGCCAGGTCAGGAAAGCCTATCGAGGTGAATACCCAATAAACGAAGGCCTGATAACGAGGCCGGGCGTTGCCCTGCGCGTGCTCCAGCAATTTCAGGAGATGCTCGCGGTGGAAAGAGAGGTAGAACCCCTTATCTTACCCCTCTCCCGTCGCGAGACAGAGATCTTAGAGCATATCGCTCGGGGCAATGCCAACAAGGAGATCGCCCACGCCCTGGGCATCTCCAACCAGACGGTAAAGAACCACGTCGCCTCCATCATGCGCAAGCTGGCTGCCAACGACCGCACCCATGCGGTGGTCCTGGCACTGCGCCACGGCCTGATCACAGTGAGGGAATTCAGTCAACACGATAACGAGGTTCATATCGACGAGCTACTTAAGCTCGTAGTAGAAAAAGGTGCGTCGGACCTTCATCTGAAAGTCGGTCGTCCGCCAGTGCTGCGTATCAATGGTGAACTCATTGCTCAAGATCAGCTGCCGACGCTGACACCCCAGAGCATCACCAAGGTCGTTGGCGATATCATGACTAAGGAACAGGAGACAGTCTTTGCCCGCGACCTCGAGCTTGACCTTGCCCTCAGCCTTCCCGGGATTGGGCGCTTCCGTGCTAGCGTCTCCCTTCAGAGAGGCACGCTTGCTCTATCCTTCCGCCATATTCCCACCGAAATCCCCACTATCGACGAACTCAAACTCCCCGACGTGTGCAAGATGCTAGCTATGAAGCAAAACGGGCTGGTCTTGGTCACCGGCCCTGCTGGTAGTGGCAAGTCCACCACGCTGGCGGCAATGATAGAACATCTTAATAAGAGCGTGTCCCGGCGCGTTATCACCATCGAGGATCCCATAGAGTTCCTGCATGCGGATATAATGTGTTTCATTTCTCAACGGGAGCTAGGCTCGGACACTCGGTCCTTCGCCGTTGCCCTCAAACATGCACTTCGCCAAGACCCTGATGTCATCTTGGTGGGTGAGATGCGGGATCTGGAGACCATTGCTACTGTTTTGACTGCTGCAGAAACGGGACATCTCGTGCTTGCCACGCTCCACACCCCCAGTGCTGCTCACGCGATCGATCGCATCATCGACGCCTTCTCTTCTCATCAGCAACAGCAAGCGAGAATTCAGCTCTCCACTACGTTGCAAGGAGTACTCTATCAGACGTTGCTACCATCCGTTGATGGGCAAGGCCGCGTTGTGGCCGTGGAGGTAATGATAGCCACCGACGCCATTGGGAATCTCATTAGAGAGGCCAAGACACCCCAGATGGTGAACGTGATGCAGACAGGGGCACAATATGGTATGCAGACCCTGGACCAAGCGCTCATAGACCTATGGCGCAGAGGACTCATCAGGTCGGAGGATGCCTTCCGCTGGAGCAGGGATGCGGAGACGGCAAGGAAGGCCATCGCTGCTTTTGCGACACATTGACTGTAATGTCAGGCCCTAGTTTACTGAGATTCTGATTTTGTACATCAGGGCCGCTCATGTTCGCCTTGGTCTTGGTCATTGAGCATCTTTGTCTCCAAGGTGTGCGAGAGGATATCATTCACGTTCACTATCTCATTGTACAGAACGTCAAATCTTATAACGGTTGATGCCCATTTTCTTGTGGGCAAGGAGACGTGCCAAGCAGTGTAAGACCTAGAGCTTTTACCTTCCAACTTCTGACCCCAGGAGCGTCTCACCCCAGCTTTAGCACCTTAGCCGAGGCACGTTGTCGCTCAGCTTTGTGGAGCGGGAGACCGGATTCGAACCGGCGACAACCTGCTAGGAAGGCAGGCCCGCCAAAACCGAGTGATTCGCGCTACCCCATAACCTCCTTCGGTCAGTTGGCAAGAGGAATTTTGCAAAACTGTAAAACGAAAGTCAAGCTGACCTGACGGGGGCAATCTCGACTCGATAGAGATTACCTCTCTGCCTTTCTCCTCAGGCCTTGGTTGCCCGCATAGAAAGCCATCGCCAAGTCATACCGGGGTAGCCGGACTAGCGCTATGCCCCGATTTTAGTCTCTATTAGGTCGTGCAACGAAACTTGAAACCTGTGCCTTTTGCTGAAGAACAAGAAGTTGTCCGCACACGCCGGCTTGATACACTCGATCCCGATCTGTCTACCTGTTAGAAGCCGTCCAATCTCAAACGAGGTAAGCTCATCATAGAAACCTTGTGCCGCATCGGTCGCAGGTGAATGTCCAGGGCCCTCTTAAAAGCTGAAGGGCGTTCTCATTTGCCTTCCTTTCAAGCCCAGCCACCCGTGGCTGGATATTTTCGGTGAACCAAACCAACCATACTGCATTGAATAGCCCTACCAGCCTTTCTCGGGCTCTTGCCTCTCCCCTCTCTTCAACCCTCCTCTCAAACTCAGAATCGGGCCCCGGTTTAACGCCAGCCTCCCTCTCCTTTTGTGGTACCCCTTGAAGCTGTGGCACCAGTTTTCGCTGTGGCTCCTCAGCCTTTCCAGCCTACCCGTAGGGATCATCCCGGTCTACATTGGTCTTCTTGGAGTGCATCACAGGTTGAAAGAGCTGGTTGTAATCCGGGGATTCACACTGTAGCTGTCCTGACACTAAGTCTTGTAAATTATGCCAACGACTGGTATTATTTGGATTGGCTATGTATGGCTGGGGGTACAAGGAGTGGTTTCTATTGCCTTAGCTCTTAAATTGGGTATCAGGGCAAGTCTATCTAGTTGCACTGAAGGGGTATGACTTAGGATATGTCGATCATTTCTGACGCCTTAAAGTACTCACGGCTTGCTTTCGACCTGCGCGACTATCTGCGCAACACCATATCACTGGAAGAAAGCAAACGAGCTGTCTCCGGTAGGCTGCAAAACCGGGAGAGAAACTTCTTGAGCCTTGTTCAGAAGGGAATCTATGAAAACCCGAACAGTCCCTATCTCAAGCTGCTCAGGATGGCCGGCTGCGAATTTGGGGACATTGAATACCTGGTAAACCAAGACGGAATTGAACCGACGCTGCATAAACTGCTGGCAGAGGGGGTCTATCTAAGCTGGGAAGAGTTCAAGGGGAAAAGAGATATTGTTAGAGGTGGAAGTCGTTTCCAGTTCAGGGCAACGGATTTTGACAACCCTTTCCTTCCCGGTCACTACCGTGTGCAAAGCAGTGGCACCAGAAGCGCCGGGACGAGGACGATATTTGACCTGAACCACCAGTTGGAGAAGAACTACTATCATCTGCCTATGCTTGAAGCTAATGATGCCCTGGACGTCCCCATGGGGCTTTGGCACCCCGGGTTGCCTTCTGCGGCTGGCATCGGTGCTGTGTTAACCTACTGGAAAGTGGGGAAGCCGGTAGCCAGGTGGTTTTCGCTGACAACTGAGAGCCAGGTCCAGGCATCACTACGAGACAGACTAGCCACCCGATATATCATCCATGGTAGCAGGCTCTGGGGGGCAAAACTGGCCAAGCCAGAGTACGTGGGTTTGACTGAGGCAATTAAGGTGGCCCGGTGGATGGCAACCACCAAGCAGCAGTTCGGAAGCTGTTCTCTTAGCTGTTTTGTCAGCCCGGCGGTGAAAGTGTGCCAAGCAGCTATAGAAAGTGGCCTTGACATCCAGGGCACTCGCTTTTTCGTTGCCGGAGAGCCTCTCACTGAGGCAAAGCGCCAACAAATAGAGGCTGCTGGGGCTTCGGTCATCCCCAAGTATTATATTACTGAAGTGGGCTTCATAGGTTGCGGATGTCCCGGAAGCTACGCTGCCGATGATATCCATTTGTTTCGTGACTCAATGGCTCTAATTCAGCGCCAAAGACATGTGGAGCATAGTGACGTCTGTGTCAACGCCCTGCTTTTCACGACGCTATTGCCATCAGCGCCGAAGATGATGCTCAATGTAGAGAGCGACGATTATGGTGTTGTAGAAACTCGGAGCTGCGGCTGCCCGTTTGGGCAACTGGGATTTGGCGAGCACCTGTATAATATAAGGAGCTTTGCTAAGCTAACTGGCAGCGGCATGACCATCCTAGGCTCCGACTTTGTTCGCATCCTGGAGGAGGTTCTTCCCCGCAAATACGGTGGCGCGCCGACGGATTACCAGCTCCTCGAGGAGGAAGATAGTCGAGGGCAAACGCATCTCAGCCTCATTATCAGCCCAAGTGTTGGGGTACTGGATGATGGCGATGTCGTAATGACAGTGCTCGGCGAGCTTCGCAGGGACGCCCACGGCGGTAAACTGGCCACGGCACTGTGGGCTCAGGCAAACACACTTCAGGTAAAGCGGACATACCCTATATCTTCTTCCGGTAAGATAATGACCCTGCATCTGATAAAAAACAGTCAGGGGGTGTAAATTCCATGGCAAAACTATGGGCTACGGTTAATCTAAGAAGGGCAAAACTAATTTGGGCCGCCGTTGCAATCTTGCTGCTACTCCCGATAGCCTCCCCCGGCTGCACCGCGTCAGACGCCGAGCTTACTCACCTAAGAGTAGTTGCGCTTCCTTATACAAGTTTTGCTACCTTTTACATTCCCCAGGAGGAAGGCTATTTCGCTGAGCAGGGACTTGAGGTTGAATTTGTTAAGTTCTCTGCGTCGCCGCAAGCTATACCTCTACTCGCGCAGGGAGATCTGGATGTGTCGGCTGGCGGCGGCAGCGCCAGTATGATGAATGCCATAGGCCAAAACATAAACCTGCGGATTGTAGCCGGTAGAGAGTCGGCGCCTTCTGACTGTGAATCTGTGGCGCTGATGGTAAGAAGAGACCTTTATGATAGCGGCGAGCTGGACACCGTGGCTGAAATCAGGGGAAGGACGGTTGCCATCCCTTTCACAGCATCTCTAGCGGATTTTACTCTGGCAAAAATCTTGGAGGCAGATGGCTTGACCCCGGATGACGTGGAAATCACTAAGCTGCGCCCGCAAGATACCGTTGCCGCCTTCGAAAACCGAGCAATAGCCGCGGCTATAATGGGCACACCGCACATTCAACGGATAGAGGCTTTGGGCTACGCCGTTACTTTGGACTCTCTTAACAACTTGATGCCTGGCTTTCAGTACGGATTTGTCATATTTGGTCCAAATTTGCTCGATGACAATCCAGAGCTGGGAGAGAAGTTCATGGTAGCTTACCTTCAGGGAGTCAGACAATATGCTCAAGGCAAGACGGAGAGCAACCTGGGGATCCTGGAGAAGTATATCGGGCTGGACGAGGAAACATTACGCCAAGCTTGTTGGAGCCGGGTATACCCTGATGCCCGCATAAATGTTGAGGATATCCTCACTTTCCAGGACTGGGCTTATGACAATGGTTTCGTGGATGAGAAAGTCACTGCGGAGCAGCTTATCGACACCAGATTCATTGAGTACGCCAATCAGGTGCTGGGCCCAGCGCCATGAGAGGCAGGTGAAAGATAAATGGATGTCATTTTGATACAACCCCGGGATAGGTTTAGCCGTAGTCCCGCCCAGCGAGTTTGGTTACCGCTGGGGCTGTTGGCAGTGGCCACCACTCTGGATGTAGCCGGATATAAGGTGAGGATTATAGACCAGAGGATAGACTCTGATTGGGAAGGGAGCGTGCTAGCCGAGCTGAAGACGAAGCCTATCTGTGTCGGCGTGACCGCAATAACCGGGGCACAGATCTGGTGGGCCCTCAAGGCCTCGGAGATTGTGAAACGACACAGTGATGTCCCGGTGGTCTGGGGTGGGGTACATCCCAGCTTATTACCCCAACAGACCCTAGAGAATCCCTATGTGGACATCGTGGTTCAGGGGGAAGGCGAAGAAACCTTTTTCGAGCTGGTCGAGGCGCTGGGTAATAGAGGGCCCTTGCACCAGATAAAAGGCGTATGGTATAAGGAAGGCGGCGATATAAAGCAGAATCCACCACGCCCCTTTATTGACCTGAACCAGCAACCACAGCTTTCGTATCACCTCGTCAATCTGAAAAAACATATGCTCAGCTTCTCGGGAAGAGATTGTCTCTTCCTTGAGACCAGCCGTGGCTGTCCTTTCAATTGTGCCTTCTGTTATAGTACTTGTTTTCACCGGAGGCAGTGGCGAGCCCTGACTCCGGAGCAGACATTGCTCCGGATAAAGCGCGTTGTAGATGAATATGGGGTGGAGGGGATTGCCTTTAGCGACGATAATTTCTTCACCAGCCCAGATAGGGCTTATCAGATTCTGGAAGGGATAGTGCAACAGTGGCCTGACATTGTCTGGGGCAAGGGAGACATACGTCTAGATTTGCTGGCGCAGTTGGACGGTGATTTCTTGCACCTGATTGAGAGGAGTGGCTGCCTCTCCCTGCTGATTGGTGTTGAATCAGGCTCCCAAAGGATTGCTAACCTGCTGAGGAAGGAGATAGATGTATCCCAGGCAATTTCAGTCAACCGCAGATTGGCCAGGTATCAAATGCAGCCGGCCTATCTTTTTATGATCGGCATACCGGGTGAGACGGAGACCGACCTTGCTGAGACCGCCTCGTTGATGTTAAGGCTGGTGGATGAGAATCAAAAAGCCACACAGGCAGTAGCCATATTTGTCCCCTATCCTGGCACCGAGCTATTCGATCTCTCAGTCCAACACGGGCTTCCAGTGCCCCAGAAATTGGAGGAATGGATTCCCTTTAGCCGGGTAAACCGGAGGCCGGACTACCCCTGGCTGTCACCAAAGAGAAAGAGGTTAGTTCAGATGCTGTCCTTCTGTGGCGGCCGCCTAGCCAAAGACAGAGGCCTGAGACTATTCGCATCAGATGCCCACCCGCTTTACTCCCTTGTGTTTAAGCTTTACTACCCAATTGCCCGCAAAAGGGTGACTGGGCTTCACTACCGATTTCTACCGGAGTTGAAGGTTGCCGAGATCTTGGGTTTCAGAGGCTACTGAGCCTTACACTCAACTTGCAGGATAACCGATGAGAGTCCATTGCCACCAGGTATCCAAGCTATTCAAGACCAGAAACGGAATTATTGCGGCTCTAAGTAATGTAAGTTTCCGCACTGAGGAGCAAGAGTTTCTTTGTATCCTCGGTCCCAGTGGCTGCGGCAAGACCACGTTGCTGCGAGTGATCGCGGGGCTTTTGGAGCCTACCACCGGAAGGATAAGTTATGAGGGCACCAGGTCACAAGATGATCCGGCAACTGCCCTGGTATTTCAGGAACACGGCATTTTTCCCTGGATGAATGTCGTTGACAATGTCTGCTTTGGTTTAGAGATGCGAGGAATGGCTAAGAGGGATAGGCACCGCATGGCTATGCCGCTTATTGAGAGGATGGGCTTGGCCGGTTTCATCAAGAATTATCCGCACCAACTCTCTTCAGGATTGAAGCAGCGGGTAGGTTTGGCTCGGGCTCTGGTTAGCGGCGCTGACATGCTGCTGATGGACGAGCCCTTTGCGGCTTTGGATGCTCAAATGAGGCTTGTCTCACAAGAGCAGTTGCTCAAGATACACAAAGAGTATCGCAAATCGGTGATTTACGTCACCCATGACATAGAAGAGGCAATACTGCTGGCTGACAGAATAATCTTGATGACCGGTAGGCCGGGTCAGATTAAGGATGAGATCAGAGTGGCCTTCCCCCGACCTAGAGATTTGAACAGTGAAAATGCCAGCGAGTTTGCCAGGATGAAAATGCAAATCTGGAGTCAAATAAAAGAAGAGGTGGAGAGGGGTATGGGGCCGACTTCATTATGAAGGTACCAGCTATGCTGAGAAGGGTCAGCCGGGAGGCCTGGCTCTCGCTGTTCTCGGCAGCTTTCATTGTCGCTGGGTGGGAAGCTGCCGTAGACCTGGAATGGGTTGAGTCAGCATTTCTCGTAGCACCCTCGACGATAGCGAGGGCTACTATAGATTTGATCGCTAGTGGAGAGCTACTGGGCCACATCTCTATCACCTTAGCTAGGATGTTTGCAGGATTCCTCGCCGGAAGCATTCTAGGCCTGGTAATTGGATTAGCTATGGGATGGTCGAAGGAGATGAGGGCGCTCTTCGATCCTGTGGTTTCAGTCATATATCCTTTGCCCAAAATTGCTTTGCTGCCGCTGATTATGCTCCTAATCGGCATCGGTGAGGCCCCAATCATTTTGGTCATAGCTTTGGGGGCCTTTTTCCCCGTGTTGGTTAATTGTGTGGCTGGTGTGGCGACTATTGACCCAATTTACTTCGACGTAGCGCAAAACAGCGGAGCCAGCAAACTCAAGACCTTTACTAGGGTGGTATTGCCAGGGAGTCTGCCGGTGGCTTTCGCTGGACTTCGCCTGGCACTGGGGATATCGCTGCTCTTGGCAGTGGTTGTGGAGCTATCAATAGCCACAAAAGGCTTAGGTGCCATGCTTTGGCTATCCTGGGAGACGTTGAGAGTAGAAAGAATCTATGTCGCTATAGCTGTCATTGCGGTACTTGGCCTGCTGCTAAATCCCCTTCTGAAATTGCTTGGAAGATGCTTAACTCCTTGGGTAGAAGCACATTAGCTCAGAGACAGTGCAGACAGTGTTCAGCACAGGTACTGAGTGAACGCTGCCGTGTATTTCTCAAGAGGCTATTTCCCTAACACGTTCATATATGAATCCCAATCTCTTACATTGACGCAACGGAGCTGCCTTCCAGGAAGCAGAACAAAGCGGATTAATAGTCAGAGTAGAGAAGCTTGCTCGGTTTGTGAGGTTCCCTGACAGTGGCCAGATCTTAAAGCTGCCACCCTTTGAAGGGTCTAATTTGGCGATGGACATCGATAGCATCATCTGCGTTCACTGTCCTCAAATAAACCTCGAGCGGCTTCATGCTGGTATGCCCCATGATCTCCTGCAAATGTCTCAGAGATCCGCCAGCCTTGAGGAAGTTTATGGCAAAGGTATGCCTGAAGGTATGAGCTGAGCATCTTACGCCGCTTACGTTATAACGCCTTCCTAGGTCAAACAAGAGCTGCTTCACGGCATTGGCAGTAAGCGGCGCCCCGTGTCGGGCGACGAAGAGGGAATCACAGCATCTTTTCTCTGTCTCAGCCAGCTGAGTATCGCCCTCTGAGCATCCCTAGCCAGGTATACCTTACGTTCCTTGTCCCCTTTCCGCGCACCTTGATCTCCTCTTTATCGAAGTCTACATTCTGTAGCCTGAGGCCGACGAATTCGGAAAGCCGTATGCCAGTATAGGCAGTGTCAGGATGATAGCTCGATCCCTGGCCCCCCACCAAGTGTTTGGGGGACAGAGGTAGAGAATGGCCCGGACATGGTCCGGTGTGAATACAGGGACAATTGCCCTGCCTACTGATGGGGTACGAATGTTCCTCAGCGGGCCTTCCCTGACAATTCCCTCACCGCTGCACCGGGAGATAAAGCTGGAAAGGGTTCTGAAGCGGTTGTTAACCGTCGCCTTAGACAGCCCGCGGCTTTGGGCCCGCACATATATGGATCGAATCTCTTCAGGGGATGGGTCAGCCCGTTGGCCTTGCAGAAGGAAGCAAAATCGCCGATGCTCTCCTGGTACCACTCAAGGGTACGCTGGGAGCGCCCCTCGACCCTCTTGGCCAGGATGAAGTGCTGGACGGAGGCAGGTGTTCATGGTGAAGCGAAAGTTCGAGAAAGCAGGTTTTCGTAAACCACTCATTTTGGCAGCGCGACCTTAATTTTGTATCTGTGGAGCGGGAGAAGGGACTCGAACCCTCGACAACCTGCTTGGAAGGCAGGGACTCTACCAGCTGAGTTACTCCCGCAAAATCATATCTATTTTAGCCCAAAATCCCCCCTTGGTCAAGGGGGGGTGCCTGCTTTGTCAAAAACGGCAAGCGAACTCCAAAGCCTCATCGGAGGCTACCGCCTCTGCACCCACACCGAGGGCAAGAGCCCAAAGACTATACAAATGGTGGCCGAGAGCGTTGGCCGCCTCGAGCGCTTCCTCCGCTCGGAAGGGCTCACCACCGATGTCAGCGAGATCGGCCCTGGCGAGATAAGGGCGTTCATCCTCCACCTTCAGCGGAAGCGATGCTTCTCCCATCACCCCTTCGCCAAATGCCAGGAGAGGGGGCTATCCCGGCACACCGTAAACTGCTATCTCCGCTCCATCAGGGCATTCTGGTCCTGGCTCATCAGCGAGGGGATCGTCGAGCAAACCCCGTTCGTCAGGGTGAAGGTACCGAAGGCCCCAAGGAAGGTGATACCCACTTTCTCTGATTCTCAAATTCGGGCACTTCTCGATGCCATCGATAACGCTACCCCAGAGGGTTTCCGTGACTATGTCATAATCCTCGCCTTGCTCGATACCGCCCTGAGGGTTACGGAGCTGACAGGTCTCAGGCTTGATAACCTATGGCTTGAAGAGGGAGTGCTAAAGGTAATGGGGAAGGGGGGAAGGGAGCGGCTTGTCCCTATCGGGAAGGGTGTACAGCGTTTGCTTTGGAGGTACATCTACATCTTCAGGCCTGAGCTGGCAAACCCGAACCGCGACTTTGTGTTCCTCACCGCCGACGGCAGGCCGATAACCAGAAACCGCATCCAGAAGAGGATGGCACTCTACGGCGAGAGGGCTGGCCTGAAGGGCGTAAGGTGCTCCCCGCATACCCTGCGCCACACCGCGGCGGTGAGCTTCCTGAGAAACGGCGGGGATGTCTTCAGCCTGCAGAGATTACTGGGGCATTCAACCTTGCAAATGACTCGGCACTACTGCGAGCTTGCCGATGTGGATGTGAAGAGGGCCCACGTAACGGCCAGCCCAGTGGACAACCTTGTCCTTGGTTCCTCCAAGGGGATGGGGAAACCCGCGAGAGCCACCTCAAAACGGGCATCGATGAGCCATCGGGCATAGCTGCTAGTGCTTTATAACGAGGGACAATGGCAAGTCGTAGTAGAATCAGGGCATCAGAGCGAGAGACCGCGGATGGTGTAGACGACGCTGGCAGCGCACTGGGAAAAGCCATGCTGAATTCCTGACCTGCTCAAACTTGGAGCAAGCCGTCACGGACATAGCTCGCAGACACCTCTCACGAAATCGCTCTGGATGAGCTTCCCAAGCTGTTCCGAAACGTAGCTACATACCTTCTCCAGCTCTTGTCGCTTTGCTATTGCCTCTTCGACCTTCCCTGAGATTACGGCTCCTCTGTAATGCGCGATCAGCTGGCTGTGCGTGTCCTCGTAGTACTTCAATTCTTGCGTTGACCCCCGTGCAATCGCGTAAGCGCCGAACCATAACACCCGAGGATCGTCAAGCGGCTCCCTTGTGTATGCACATACCTCTACGAGCTCTCGTTTTCCTTGTGATATGTGGTACTCTAGTGCATCGGCACAAACGGTCATGGCAAAGAAAGGAGTGCGCCCGGGCGTCTGGAAGTCGGAGCAGATTGTCAAGCCGGTTCTTCTCTCTGCCTCTGTTTCAACCTCGCTGACCAGAGCGAGGCAGGCCTCTAAGTATGCGCCGCCAGTTGCCTTCCACTGCTCAAAACTGTCCACCAGGTCGCTGCGGCCGGAGGTATCAAGATGGGAGCAGAGACCATGGAAAAGCCACCTCGTGCCTTCATCCCTCTCTATAGAGCAATAAAGTTCGAGAATGCCTTCACTCGACTGCTCGTAGCCCCCTCTGGCATAGGAGCTGAAGATCCTTGACTTCGATAGATCCTCAATGAGCCTATCAAGGAGCCGAGGCACAAAAATCTCTTCCTTCCACCTCCTCGCCACCTCCAGCAGCCTCGCCTGGTGACGAACTTGAGCCTCCTGTTCCGCCAGAGTCCTTTCTGGGGGTCGTTCGAGCACGGTTCTCAGCTCTGGCCTCATCTCCTTGATCCAGTCTTGGACTTCGGGCGGGGTCAGGCGCGCTAGAGCAGGGGGCAAAAGCTCTGCCTCACGAATGATCTTATTCACAGTGTCTCTATCCAGCGCCTGACCCATAAGCTGGAGCTTTCTTAAAATGCCCTCCACGGTGCCGATTTTGGTGTGCAGACTCCAAACTTCCAGCTTTGTTTCCCATTCTGCCGTAGTCAGAAGCCAGCTCGGCCTTGGCACACTCATAACTCTATCCTGCTCAAAAAATTCCCCAAAATTTCGGATTTTTTTCCCAACACGCCTGATCCAAGATATTCTACCCTAAAGTAGGGTTTTTGTAACCCTTTTTAGGTGCGCGAGGTGAACATGGGTTACAAGCAGAGGCGCAGGATCGTTCGATTCGGCAGCGTGTCTAGGGGCATCGTTTTGCCCAAGGGCTGGATCGAGTTCAACGATTTCCAAGATGGGGATTGCGTGACAGTGCTCGGCGATTCGGTGCTCATCGTCAGCCACCCCAAGGATGAGCTGAGAGCCCATAAGGTGCTGGAACTCATCGAGAGGGGATTGCTCGAACGCGAAGACATCGGGATAGGGCAGCAGCTCTTTGTGCCGGATCGGCAGCTTGAAGCCAGGGTCCCAAAGCGACGCCGGAGGTGAGGTATTAAGATGCTTAACCCAGAGATCGATAAGTTCCTGCGGGAGGTCCTTGAGAGGAGGCACAGCACTGAACTGGATAACCTCATCGAATACGAAGCGTTCTGTGGCCGAGCTGAAGGCAAAAGTCAGAAGACCATCGCCCTCACGGCTCTGGCACTAACCAAACTCAAGAATTTCCTCGAAGAAAATCATCTCCCTACCGAAGCCAGAATGATAGGTGCTGAGGAAATGCGGCATTTCATTTTGCACCTGCAGGGCTCCAAGCGGTTTGACAACCACCCTTATGCCAAAAGCCAAGAGAGAGGACTTAGCAGGCTCTCAATCAACTGCTACCTCCGAGCCGTCCGCGCTGCCTTCAACCGTTGGGTCGATGGAGGGCTGCTGGAGACAACCCCGTTCTCCAAGGTTACGATACCGAAGGCACCCAAGAAAGTGATCCCCACCTTCTCCGAGCAACAGCTCGACGCGTTCTTCCACGCCATCGATACCAGCACCCCCAAGGGGTTTCGGGACTACACGCTGTTTTTGCTCTATCTTGATACGATGTGCCGTCTGAGCGAGGCAACGAATGCGTCAGTCGAGGATCTGAACATGCAGGAAAGGACCCTACGCGTCGTCGGCAAGGGAAATCGGCAACGGCTGGTGCCCTTTGGCGTCACGGTGCAGAAGACTGTATGGAAATACCTGAATTTCTATCGACCCCAACCAGCAGTTCCCAATCATGATTATGTCTTCTTAACCAGGGATGGGAGGCAGCTCACTAAAAACCGCGTCGAAGAACTCATGAAGAAATACGGCCAGAGAGCTGGGATAAAAGGGGTGAGGTGCTCCCCGCATACACTGAGGCACACCGCCTGCGTCATGTGGATCAGGAATGGCGGCGACATTTTTAGCCTACAACGGATAACGGGGCACTCCAGCCTGGAGGTTCTCAGAGGTTACATCAACCTAGCCCAAAGTGATATCAGCGCGGCGCATCGAAGAAACTCACCTATTGATAACCTCGGTCTGCGAATCTCAACGGCTCGACGGCCTAGGAAATAAAAGCGCCTTGCTGTCAGCGCAGCCTTGGCACTGAGGAGCTACTAATGGGGAGTTCATCAATAATAGCCAAAAATGGGATGGCAGAACGCAGTTCTATTGTCAAGGCCAGCCTTTTGCTTATCTTTTGGCAACTTAAGGGCTGGCTTGATTGTTTCTTAAGAAGTGCTGGAGCATACATTAGAGACAACATGACAAATAGTTACCCCTTTGATGTAGGTCTGACAGCAATCACGCGCAAGAGGAGCCTAGAATGAAGCCCACTGCCCCTAATTGCGCCCACCACCATCGCTGGAACCGTCTCCTCCTTACCCTTACCCTTACCCTTACCCTTACCCTTACCCCAAACGCCACCTCGACTGCCCGTCTTCAGACGAGCTAGCTCATGGTGGCACCGGAGGCTGAAAGCGATGGCCAAAGCCTACCTAGAAGTCGATGAGGTGGAAAGGCTCGAGGAGGCGGCCACCAATCTACGTGACAGGCTTCTCGTCCGCCTTCTCTTCCGTTTGGGCTGCCGCATATCGGAGGCCCTCGCCCTCAGGGTGGAGGACATAGACTTCGAGCGGGGCACGGTGACCATCGAGCACCTTAAAGCCCGCACAAGGCTCTCCTGCCCTCAATGTGGTGCTCGATTGGGCAAGGCCCACGCCTTCTGCCCTAAATGCGGCACAAGAATGGAGAAGGCGCTATCCCAGGAACAGGAACACCGACGTAGGAGGACGCTTCCCGTTGACGCCAATACGCTGGCGATGCTGAAGGAGTATATCGATCGCGGTGGCCCCGTAACTCGAAACGGAAAGCTCCTCATCTTCGGCATCAACAGGCATCGTGCGTGGCAGGTGGTGAGGGAATGCGCCGAGCGCGCTGGCCTTGGCGAGCTGGCGAACCCGGAGACCGGCAGAGTGCACGGCGTGAGTCCCCACCGTCTCAGGGATGCCTTCGCTGTCATGGCTGTCAGGAAGGACGATTCTACAGATAGCGTCAGGATGCTGCAGGAGCAGCTTGGCCACGCCAGTATCGGGACAACGATGCGCTACAGGAAGGTCGCTGGCCGGGAGCTAAAAGATTGGTATACCCGACTTTGGGAGAAGAGTGGTAATGGTTGAAGCGTTGAGACCAACAAGGGGCGGTTTCCTGCGGCCCTTCGGCTGCGGGTGGTTTATCAGTGAGTTCCTCATGGGTAACGGCCCCGAGGGATCGCCCAAGATTAATCCCGATGTTGGCGCTCCCCAGGCGGACATCTTTTACCACTACAAGACAGCCCTTCTGCGGGCGACTGCCCAGGACAGGGCTACCAGGGAAGAAGAGCGGCGGGCCAAGCGTGAGAAGCGTGCCATTCGCCCCGAGGAAATCGAGAGACTGACTGAAAGATACCTGGCTCGCATCCCATATAAGGCTACCGGTTGCCGCTACCACTCCTTTGTCGTCTATTTCTCAAACCTCCAGAGATTAGGCTGGGTGGAATTCACTGGTAAGGAAGAGCGCTCGGCCTTTCAGGATCACTACCCGCCTGGGCCGCCCCGAAAGTATTACCGCCTCACAAAAGCAGGGCGGGAAGCCAGTGATGCTGCCTGGTCAAATCCCCTCTTTGCCCTCTACGGCGAGAGCTAGCGGCATCCCCTAGGCAAGGGCGAGCCCCAAGCGTCATATCTATCGAAATTCCCCTGAGAAATAGCGCCCCCATTTCTTTTCATGAGAATATAGGTTCATTCTTTTAATGAACGAAAGGACATTTTGTGCAATCCT